>NZ_KI272844.1 GCF_000469505.1 Leptotrichia sp. oral taxon 215 str. W9775
ATGTTATAAACTCATTAAAATAACCCCCAGTTAGATTTGGAATATTTTTTATTCTGTGTCACATAAAAATAAATAAAATGACTGGCTATAGCTAGAGCAAAAATGGTTGTTATACTCACTACTATTATAGGATTAGAAGCAAAGATTAAAGAGAGAATCAAGGCAGCCAGATAGAGTGTTGCTTGGACACAGTAGTAACTTTTCGAATAGCTAAGATAGTGTTTGTTATAGGGTCCATTTGCTAGGACAGCAGCTTGAAAGAGGCCAAATCCGATATAAGAGAAGCTGGTTGCAAAGAGACGATTAGCTTCAGGATTCAGAAGAAAACTCATCGAAACAGTCATCATAATAAGTCCAATGAAAATAGGATAGTGACTGTAAATTAGAAATAGTCCCTTTTGATTAGATTTTTCATCAATAGCATGGTCGAATTGACCAAAATAAAACAAGAACAGAGAAAGCATAATAATGAAATAAAGAACCGAATAAATCGAGAAATTCTCGATTGTAAAGAAGTTAGTTAGCTCCATAATCATCTCTCCAAACGTAATAATGACAAGAAGGGAGATGCGCTCGATTAAATGGGGGAGATTTACCTGATAATGCTTATCTTTACTAAGCAAGATAATTGGCATAATAAATGTTAGCAGAATACTAGCAAATAAGATATAGACTCTAACGTAAATAGGAAGAAGAGCTGCTAGATAGACTCCTAAACTTCCTAGACCTGTTATCCATAGAAAACCTTTGATATTTTCCCGATTAACATCATCGGTTGATTTTCTAAAAAACTCAACCAAATATTGAAAAAATAAGGTAAGGGTTAATGTACCAACAGCCCAACAGAGATAATGAAAATATTGTTGCCAATCAGGTCCCATCATATTGGCTATAAAGAGTAAAAGTCCCATTTTGATAAACATGATTACTATGTTAAATAAAGAGTTCTTTCCATAGCGATTGGTATAAACGGTTTGAATCATCCAGGAATCGGTGAGAACCAAGACAGCCATGAAAAAATCAAGGAAAGAATTCCAAGTCAAAATACCGTTATGAAGATGGT
>NZ_KI272845.1 GCF_000469505.1 Leptotrichia sp. oral taxon 215 str. W9775
TATTTTAAATAAATAGAATGTTGTTAAATAATTTTAAATTGTTACATTTTTATTGAAGTACTACTTAGTCACTCTCCTTTTGTTGAAATAGCATCTACCTTGTAGTTATCTTCTGTATTATCTAAATACATCCCTTTATTTTTCAGTTCATAATATGCTGCACAACCTATCATTGCTGCATTATCTGTACAATATTCCAATTTTGGGAAGATAACTTTTACATTTTCTTTTTCAGATATTTCCCTGAATTTCTCCCTTAACCTTCCATTTGCAGAAACTCCTCCGGAAACTAATATTGTATTAACTTTCATATTTTTCATTACTTTCAGTACTTTTTCACTTAATACTTCTGATACTATTTCCTGAAGCGATTTAGCCACATTTTCTTTCGATATTGTATTACCTTTCATCTTTTCATTATTTACATAATTTGTTATATAGGTTTTTATCCCGCTGAAACTGAAATTATATTCTTCAACTTTAGGCTTTTTTATTTGCAGTATATCTTTTCCATTCTTGGAAAGCCTGTCTATTTCAGGTCCTCCTGGATATGGCAACCTGAGAACACGTGCTATTTTATCATATGTTTCCCCTACTGCATCGTCTAAAGTTTCTCCTAACAATGTTATTTTTATTTCTTTATCAATTTCATCTATATAGTATAAGTTTGTATGTCCTCCAGAAACAACAAGGGAAACTGCCGGTAACTCTATATCATTTTCAATAAAATTTGAAAATATATGACCATTTATATGATTTATCGGCAATAAAGGAATTTTATTTGCCCAACTGAGGGATTTTGCAAACATTAATCCTACAAGTAAAGAACCTATCAGTCCAGGAGTATTTGTGACCGCTATATAATCAATATCATCTAAACTGCATTTTGCCTGTCTCATAGCTTCTGTAAAAACAGGCATTATATTTTCTATATGATGTCTGGAGGCTATTTCAGGAACTACCCCTCCATATTCCCTATGTATATCAATCTGTGTAGAAATGACATTACTTAATACATTTTTTCCATTTTCAACTACTGCCACTGAAGTTTCATCACATGAAGTTTCAAATGCCAGTATTTTTATGCTTTCCATATTTTTCTCCTTATTTTCTATATTTTTCCATAATTTTGTTAAATACATAATCCACACTTATATTTTTCATGCAATCTTCATATTTTTTTGGAAATTTATCATCCCCATATAATGAATGCGGCGGACAATCAGGATTATTCAGCAAATGTGTCTTTTTTTCAAAAGAGAATAATTTAGGATCAGTAGGTCCGAAAAATACAAACGTCTCACTTCCAACAGCTCTTGCTATGTGAAAAGGTCCCGAGTCATTAACTATAGCTATTTTAGAATATTTTAGAATTATACCGCTTTCCTTGAAGGATATTTTTCCACATAAATCTATTATTCTACCTTCTTCATCAGCTTTCACAACTCCAAAATCTTCTTTTCCTCCTATTACAAATATTTTACTATTTGTATTTTGAAGTATTTTTTTAGACAATTCATCATAAAAAGGCCATTTTTTAGTAAACTTTGATGCTCCAGGAGCCAATACAAAATAATCTACATTTTTTAAATCGTATTTTTTTACAAATTCCTCTTCTTTTCCTTTGTCTATGTAAAATTCTAAAGCGTCACCTTTTCCTGATTCTATATTGTTTCTATCAAAGTATAGGTTAAGTTTTTTCAGTGCAGTAAAATAGCTTTCTACAATAGTACAATCTGCATTGTATGTTATCATCTTAGCTTTTACAAGTAATGTCTTCCACCATTTTCTTTTGTTATATCTTAAATATTCCGTCTTACTGTCTGATAAACTTTTTCCTATTATTCTTGATAAAATTTTGGAATGAAGATCTATAACAAAATCATATTTTTCCTTTTTCAAATTTTCTATTACTTCATTTACGTATTTTTTATCCTTGCTTTTTTTTCTGTCAAATAATATTAAATTTCTAATTTCCGGATTTAGCGAAACCGCTTCTGAAAAACCTTCATAAACTATAAAATCTATTTCTGAATCCGGATATTTTTCTTTTATTTTTCTTATTACAGGAGTTGTTAAAAGAACATCTCCAAAAGAACTAAACCTAATTATCAATATTTTCATTTATTTTCCTCGTCAATTAATTTTTCAAACTTAATTTATAAAACTATGATTTACAAAAATTTGCTTTAACCTTTATCTTTTATTTCCTTAAGTTTCAATTTTGCATCCATTCTACCATTTTTAAGTGCCCTTAAATACCATTTTTGGGCTAATCCCATATCATTGAAATCCTGCTGATATAATTGGGCCAGAAGGTACATTGCTCTGCTTTCATTTAAAGTTGCCGCCTTTTCATACCATTCCGCCGCTTTTTCTTTGTCTTTTCCACCTTTTATTTTATCATAAAAAATCCCTAAATTTAACATGGATTCTATGTTTCCCTGATTTGCTCCAATTAAGTACCATTTCTCTGCTTCTTCATAATTTTTTTTATATTCTTCTGCTTTTCCAATTAAATTTATCCTGTCAACAGCACCTAATTCATAAAGTTTTTTATCAATTTTTTCTGCTTCTTCATAATTCTTTTCATTATGATATTTTTCTGATAAGCTCAGCATTCCAAAAAAATCATTCTTTTCAGAAAGTTTAATCAGTAATTTTTCACTTTCCTCTGAATTTCCTTCTCTCTCATATAACAGGGCCAAATTTTTTATAGCTCCCCTGTTATCATTTTGAACACCTTTTTTATACCATTTTTCCGCTTCTTTATAATCCCCTTTTTTTTCGTAAATATTTCCAAGCCTTGATAAAGGAATCATATAATTTTTTCCCAATGCTTTTTTATACCATTTTTCTGCTTCTTCATAATTCTTTTCTTCTTCATAAAGTCGCCCTAAATCATACATTGAAGAAACTTCTCCACGTTTAGCCGCATTTTCCAGCCATTTTTTTGTATTTTCAGCATCAAATTTATCCATATAATATTCAGCAAGATAAGCTGCCGCCAGTCTTTTATGTTTTTCTATTTTTTCTAGATACGTCTTTGCTTTTTCAGGATTTGAAAATAACATCTTCTGAGCTTCATTAAAAATTATTTCCACATCTGATTTTTCAAGATTTTTATCCTGTTCCATTATTTTTTTTTCTGCCATTTCGCCTTTATTTTCATTCTTTAAAATTTCCTTAATATCAGATAATCTATCTGACGCTTTTATTATTCCATAATCCTTAAGTTTAGTAAACAATTCTTCAGCCTTTACGTATTCTCCTTTTTTTATATATAGTTTTCCCAGTTCATACATATAAGCTGTTCTCTTCTGATTTGAAAGTACCGACAGTTTTTCCTCTCTCTTTACATCATTTTTTTCAATATTGTAAATTTCCGTCAATCTTTCTGTCGCCTGCAACTCTCCCTGTTTTTCTGATTGAAGAAACCATTTTTCCGCTTCACTGTAATTCTTTTTTAACATGTAAATTTTACCTAGTTCGTACATTGCCTTTGTAAATCCCAGCTTTACAGCCTTCTGCATTTTTTCAAGTGACGTGTCAACTTTTCCTTCAGCAAAATCACCCATACCAAGATAATAAGCAGCTTCACCTCTATAATCCTGAATTCTTTCAAACAATGGCTTTGCCTGTACATAGGAATCTTTCATTTTCTCTTTTGCTTCCAGTAAAATTTTATCGATTTCCGCATCACTCAGCTTTTCTTCCTCTATTTTTGCAATCTCATCTTCAACCTGCGGTTCTTTTACAACTTTCTGCGATTGCTTAACCTGATTTTTTTCTATTTCTTTATAAACTATCGTTCCCACAAGAAAGATAAAGCTGGCTACAACCAGGGAAGTTGCTATAAATGTATCCCTTTTCCTGTCCCATTCTCTTTTATTTTTTTCTGTTTCAGACATTCGCCTCAATCCTTTTCATTAGCATTATTTCTATTCAGTCTCTAATATTATTAACCATTAAAATTTCATAATCTTTTGAAACCTGCGTTGCAGTTATCTATTTTTTTCTATAGATTTATATTTTTAAATGTATATATTAATTTATATCCTAAAGAGCACTCTAAGTCAAGCATTTTCACTTAAAAATTATTATTAAAAAAACTGCCTTCAAACAGATATAACCATTAAAAATTTTCTTTCAACTTTTTGATGATTATACACTGTTAAAGACAGGTTTATTACAGTAATATTAAACTATATTATTAAATGTTTCGATAGTCGGAGCTTTTTCACATAATTCAACCAACATTGGAACAATTTTAGTAAAATGTTTAGTAGCATTGTGGATTTCAATAGCTTTTTCTGATTCCCAATGCTCAACAAAAACCAAATGATTATCTTTTTCTCTGTTTTGCTGTAAATTATAGGAAATACATCCTTCTTCCTGACGGCTTTCTTTTACAAGTTCTTTACATAATTCAATAAATTCAGGTACTTTGTCTTCCTTAACTGAAAACTGTGCTAATATGTGAATCATAACTCAACTTCCTTTCTTTTTCCTAAAATAAAATATATTCACTATTGAAACAACCGTGAATACATCTTTAATAATTTATTTAGATGGTGCCTAGAAAAGGATTCGAACCTTCGACCCTGCGGGTATGAACCGCATGCTCTAGCCAACTGAGCTATCTAGGCATTTGGTGGCGGGAGCCGGATTTGAACCAACGACCTTCGGGTTATGAGCCCGACGAGCTACCAGACTGCTCTATCCCGCGACAATATTTTTTAGATAATAGTTTCAAGTGGTGCCTCGGGCCGGACTTGAACCGGCACGGAAAAAAATTCCACAGGATTTTAAGTCCTGTGCGTCTACCGATTTCGCCACCAAGGCACAAAAACTTATTATCTTTAACACGAATTAGATTATATAACAATTGGTTTAATTTGTCAAGTGTTTTTTCAAGTTTTTTTAACTGATTTATTTTTCTGACCTATACATTTCTCTTTTCTGCTTCTTCTAATGACTTATATCCCTTGTGTTTCACTATATTTTCAAGATTTTTTTCTGCCAGATTTTTATTTTCAAATTTACAGTTTTTTATATAGTCGTAATAAAGCTGTAAAGTTTTTTCTGAATATGAAAGAAGTTCTCCCCTTAAATATGTTTCTATCGAAGTATACTCTGGCGTATCAGACTCAGAGTATAATTTTCTTCCTTTATTTGTAATCCCGGGATACTTTTCCATTATTTCCAATTCCCATTCTAAATAAATTTTTACAATTTTTTCGACAATTTCTCCTTTTTGTTCAGATATTACAGGTAAAAATTCTTTTATCCCTTCATATTCTTCAGGTGCACTGTATTTCATCATGTAGGCATATTTTTCCATAACAGGATTTCTATCTCTGTGCCCTGCCAAAATCAAATCATCAAGATAGCTGCGCAATACTGGTAAAGAAAATATTGCCCACTGGCTGCTTCTCATAATGTTAAATTCCTCATAATTATCCTGGCACGAAGCTCTTCCACCTGTATTGTGTACAGACTGAAAAAATTCCCATTCCCTTGCTATAATTTGATGCACTATATTCTGTTTAATTTCCTTTTCTTCATCTTCAATATTTTCTTTCATTCAGCTTACCTCCTAATCAAGCCATGGACTCCAGTTCCTAAGTTTTTCATCTGTTATACTTTTTTGTATTTCCGGACCATAATCAAGTAGAAAATCACTTTTTATAACTTCTATAATTCCCTGTTTTTTCATTTCTGTAATTATATTTGCACATATTTTTTCAATTATTTCTACTTTTCTATATATTTCATCAAATGGAAGTTTTACAAGCTTCCCTATCATTACATGTGTTTCTTCCCCTAAAATTGGCAGTTCTTTCAATCTTCTATGGAACCATTTATAGAAGGGTTTATATACCCTGTTCAATAAATAAATCATATGTACAGCTTCATCTATAAATTCTGTTTCAGCCATTCTTGCTGCAACAATTTCATCCCTTTTCATGCATCTTGGAAAGTTATATTGTCCTGACTGTGCAATTTTCATACATCTTGTGGCTATTTTATTCAGTCGTATATCTTCAGGAAAATATTCAGATAATTTTTTTCTTATTTCAGTAAATTCTCCCAGATTGTCAACAAATACTTTTCCGTTAGTTGCCGCAGCGAGGGCAGTTTCCGGTATGAGTCTCCAGTCATATAGATTTGAAGGATATGTTTCCATTCCTAAAAATTTATAATACCAGTCATTCATATTTAAAACTCCACGTCTATCATTTCCCCAATCACTTATATTTAAAGCCCTGAATCCCATAAATTCCTTTGGAAGAGATTCCAGTACATCAGATAGCTTTCTTCCATGTTTTTCATAATCTTCCTGTGTCAGCCATACACAGCATGAAGGCCCAAAATCATGATCCTGTGATATTTCATCATCATATCCGAAACATTCAGAACCTTCTCCTGCAAGACCTATCGCCATTCTTTCATATAAATCTGAAAAATCCTTTTTCAGAACTGGTAAATATACATTTTTAAAATATAATTCTGACAGTTCCATACCTTTTATTTTATTATTCATTTTTTCCCAATCTTTCCTTTACAATTTCAATATTCTGTAATAAACTCTTATAGTTTCCACTATTTTCTCCAAATGATTTTTTACATATTTCAGCACTTTCTTCAAAATATTTAAGAGCCTTTTCAAATTCTCCCTCATTATAATACTGAATTGCCATATTATTCAGTGATGCAGAATAAAGACCATGTTCTTTTCCAACAGTATTTTCTATTAACTTCAATGATTTAGCCAGCACCTCTTCCGACTTTTCCTTTTCTCCTGTTTTTAAATAGGGAAGTACCATATTGCTGAGGGTTGTGGCATACTGAAGTTTATATTCAGGTAATTTTTCCAGTATTTCCAGACTTTTCTTATGCAAATCAAGCGCATCCTGAAATCTTCCTGTATCCTGATAAAACAGACCAAGATTATTGCATACACTTGCGTAAAGGTAATCATTATGTAAATTGTTCTTCTGATATATCTCCATTGTTTCCAGATAAAGTTCCTCAATTTCATCAAATTTTTTCATAAATCTGTAAACTTCTGCAAGATTTAAGTTACACGTGGCATAAGGAACTATTTCCTTCCCATAGTTTTTTTCTATTATTCTTTTTGCCTTTATTATTGCATTGACAGCTATTTCAAATTCGCCTGTATATTTTAAAGTTCCACCAAGTTCATTTAAA
Source organism: Leptotrichia sp. oral taxon 215 str. W9775 (assembly GCF_000469505.1). Classification (NCBI taxonomy): domain Bacteria; kingdom Fusobacteriati; phylum Fusobacteriota; class Fusobacteriia; order Fusobacteriales; family Leptotrichiaceae; genus Leptotrichia; species Leptotrichia sp. oral taxon 215. The sequence goes on from NZ_KI272845.1 coordinate 7,216, forward strand.
ATTTGTATGTTTTCATTACTTTCTTCTCCATAAACCTTTTCAGTAAGTTCTGCAAGTTCCTTTAAAACCTTCACTTCTTCAAGTGTTTTTCCCTGCTGCATATACTCATTTCTCTGTTTTGTAAGTTCATAAATTCTATCTTTATTTTTATCATCAGCCATATTTTTCCCCAATTATTAGTAATTTGTATAGAAAATCATAACATTTTTAATATTTATTGTCAAAAAAAGAATATCCCAGCGTTCTATTTCTTCTGAGACATTCTCACTCCTGATATAATATCCTGTAAAACTTCTATTTACAGTATCTTTCCCTTAAAATATGTGAAGCTTCCACCATCGAAGACATTTTTTGCTTTATTATTTCATATGAATTTAGAGGTCTTTTAGAAAATGTTGCAAAACCGCAGTCAGGATTTAGCCATATTTTTTCAGGCGGAAGAAAATCCAGAACTTTTTCAGTTGCTTTTACTATCTGTTCAGGAGTTTCCACAATTGTATTTCTAGGATTTAGACATCCAAATCCAAGCATTATCTTTTTATCCAGAAAATTATTTGAAAAAAGCTGTTTTACTTCACCTGCACGGGATGTTGAAAATTCAAGCGCCAGCATATCCACATCCAGCGAATCAAAAAACTGCCCAAGCCTGTCATAGGCTCCTTCCAGCAACACAGTTTCATCGCAAGTCCAGTTTCCACGGCATACATGCATTGCCCCCAGTACATTTTCATGTTTACGGAGCTCTGCAAATACAGGAGCAAGCAACTCATTTACAAATTTAAGTTCTCGATCAACCTTGATCTTCTCTGACAGGGCACCTCAGTAAAACGAATTATCCCCTTTTTTCCTTGCAAAAACAACTTCCGATAAAATCGGCTCATCAATCTGAATAATACCTGCTCCCATCTCAACTAGCCGTCTTATTTCATTAATTAGAAGCTTTACTACATCATTTCCAAGCTCTTTACGGTCACTATATACTCTCCCTGTAATTTCCTTCATCCACATGGAACGTGTTAACAGATATGGACTTGGCAATGTCATTTTAAAAGGTTTTTTTGAAAATTTTTTTATCATATCAACTTCTTCTGTATTGAGCTCTATATCTGTAGAAATTCTGTCTACACACACAGGACTGTTCATTGTATTGTCTGCCGCATCCATTTCCTCAAGACTTTTATTGAATTCTTCCGTATTTCCTGTAATTTCCTTTATATCTTCCATTGTCATAAGCTTTACTCCAGGAACGTGTTCTGCAATATAACTCATATAGTTATCTCTCGCCAATTCCCCACTTACAACCACATCAATTCCTACTTCTTCAGACATTTGAATAATCTTTTCTGTTTCTAAATATACTTTTTCCTTATATTCCTCAGCATATTTATCATCTTTTATGCTTTTTTCTTTTAAATCAAGTAATTCTTTACTTCTTGGCATACTTCCCATTAAAGTGGTTGAAAATGGCTTAAATCTGTTATTATTCATGTCAGCCTCCTTTACTGATTTCATTTTATATAAATCTATCTTAATTTTACTACATCTTATATTTAAATTCAAAATTATATTTAATTTTTTCAATTTCTTTATATTTTTAAATAACAATAAGCAGACATTAGCTATCCATGCCTGCTTATATTTTTCAGTTATATTATTTTAAGGTTCGACAATTAAATTACTGTTAGTCAATATTTCAACAACTTCTGCCATTGTAGTTGTTCCACCTACTTCAAGGTGAGCAGTAAGTTCATAATAATCAACACAGATACCACATGAAAGTATTTTTACACCTTTTTTCTCAAGTTCCTTTAAGTCTTCAAGACAAGGTGACCCTTTAGTAGTAAGTTTAGCTCCTTCTCCATAAAAAATAATATGAGCAGGTAAATTTTCCCTTTGAGCAAGAGTATGAATAAATCCATTCATAAGATTATCAATCAGAGCCTGCTCTCCAATTCCCATTCCAGTTCCTTTAATTACAACATCATAAGTTTGTGCCATAATATATTCCTCCTATTTAAAATATATGTTATCAACTACTTTATAATTAAAGTTTATTATATTAATTTTATTTTAAAGATAATTATTAACTGGTATAATTCATTTCATTTTAGGTATAACACATAAAACTTTGATTGTCAAATTAGTATTGAAAATTCAAATATTGAATTAGTTTTTTATATGGCAGAAATCATTTCAATTATTGCATCTCCTAATTTTTTCAGTTATTCCAGCTATTTTCTATTTTTTTGTATTCTTTTACGTAGTAAGACCTCAAATAAATTTCCTTCATTACTTTTTTCCTCCTATTTTTTATGTAAATATGATTACTCAGATTCCAAAGATGTAGCATGTTCCTTCATTATAAAATCACTCTATTTTGAAGTTTTATTTTCCTGTTTTTGAGAAAAAGTGATTTTTTAACACAATTATTTTTTTTAATATGGAGTTTTTCTCCAACAAATAAATAGTACATCTAATTTTTAGCTTTTGTTAAGTTATTTTTTTCTCTATTTTTTTATATATATTGGGGTATTTTTTTAAATCTTAAAATTTTAAAAAATACTATTCCTAAAAATTCCCAATTGCAACATTACCATTATTCTGATACAATAAAAATCAATAAATTTAAAGGAGTTCCATACTATGACAAAAAAAGAAATTCGACAAAATATGATTTTACAGAGAAATCAGCTTTCAAAGGAAACTGTTCAAGAAAATAGTAATTCCATTATTGAAAATCTCCATACTTATATTCAGAAAGCTGAAAATATAATGATTTTTATGAATATGAAAAGTGAGGTTGAAATTACAAGGTTAATAGAACTTTATCCCAATAAAAAATTTTATATTCCAAAAACTTTTCCTGAAAGAAATATGAAAATCAATCTTTACAATAAAAGTGAGCTTGTTTTACATAAATTTGGATATTATGAATCTTCATCTGAAATTTTTTATGATGAAAAAATTCTTGATTTGATTATTGTTCCTGCAACAGCTTTTGATTATTCAAAAAATCGTCTTGGATTTGGCGGAGGGTATTACGATACTTTTTTAAGTAAAGTTATTTTTAATAATAAGACCAATAGAAAAAATCGCAACAAACCCTTAATTATAGGAGTATGTTACGATTTCCAGCTAGTTGATTTTATTCCTTCAGAATACCATGATGTAAAAATGGACTGTATCATTACTGAAAAGAATATTGTTATTTAAATTTTATTATTTTACTGATTTTTCTATGATTATTTCATTTTTATATGTATCTATTTTAGCATTGGCACCAATTGGAACGGTAATAAAAGGTCTTACATGTCCAGATTTAAACCCTTTTATTATCGGAATTTTCATGTCACCAAAGTTATCCAGAAAAACATCTTCCAGAGACATGTCATCCAATTCTGATCTTTTGGCACCTTTAAAATCTCCTAAAATAATACCTTTTAAATTTTTAAGCTTTCCAGCAAGTTTTAACTGTTTAAGCATTCTGTCCACCCTGTATGTAGCCTCATTTACTTCCTCTATAAATAATATTTTTCCGTCTGTATTTATTTCGTATTCTGTTCCAAGGGAAGCCACTACAAGCGAAAGATTTCCACCTGTTATTTTTCCTTCTCCTCTACCACTTTTCATTATTGAATAACTGTCATCAAATTCAAGAAGATTGTAGGATTGTTTGTCTGTAAACGCTTTATTAAACCCATTTTCAGTAGTTTCAGGTATTTTGTCAAAATTTGAACTCATAGGCCCATGAAAAGTGACAAGCCCTGTTTTTTCATTGATTGCAAGCAATAATGTTGTCAAATCACTAAATCCTGAAAATATTTTAGGATTTTTTCTTATCAGGTCATAATCAAGTTTGTCTACAATTCTTATAGTCCCGTATCCTCCCCTTATGGCAAAAATTGCCTTTATGTCTTTATTTGCGAACATATCATTTATATCTTTAGCCCTTATGTAGTCAGTTCCTCCAAATCCATACCATCTTGAATCATAGGAACGGCCGTATACAACGTTAAATCCTCTGCTAAGAAGATATTCCACTTCTGCATCAGCAGATGTCCCCTTGTAATTTGCAGGAGCGATAAGACCAATTGTATCTCCAGGCTTTAACGCTTCAGGAATGATAATTTGATGATTTTCCGCCTGTAATGTAAAAGCTGATACCAGCACAAAAACAAATATTAAAAATATTTTTTTTATACCTGAAACTTTTCCGGCAATATCAATTAAATTTTTCATTTTAAAAATTCCTCCAGTTTTTGCTCAAGTTCAGTATAATCAGGAAGATGTATTCCTCTTATCCCTTCTTTTTCACAGGCTTCGATATTTACTTTTGTATCATCGATAAAAACCGTTTCTTCAGGAATAAGGTTAAATTTCTCTATAAGAGTGTCATAAATTTCCTTTTCAGGCTTTAAAAGATAGTAGTAGCATGAAACTGTATGCCCGTCAAACAACCTGAAAAAATCATACTTTTTAAAAATATGCTCAAAGGCAGGCTGATGGAAGTTTGATAGAATATACAGATTATATTTTTTCTTCAGTTCCGGTAATAACTTAACATTTTCTTCTATTGGCTGCAGTATTTCAAAAAGATCCGCATCAAAAAGCCTGTCGATCTCTTTATCTACTCCGGAAACTCTTTCCTTAAATATCTTTTTTGCATCTTCATAAGAAAGGGTACCTCTGTCCAGCATCTGCCATTCATCACTACCGAATATTCCATTGTAGAAGGCTTCCCTTTTTTCCTCTGGAACATTTTTTTCAGTATATTCCTTAGGCTCAAACTTTATGAGGACTCTTCCTAGATCAAATACTATATTTTTTATTGACATTCTTTTCTCCATTCTTTATAGTTAAGATTTTCTTTAACATCTGTAATAATGACATACTGTTTTCTAAACTTCATAATATCAGACTTTTTCCATGTTTCAGCATATTTTTTAAGATTTTCTTCTGCTTCAGGATACTCTTCTCCGTTAATTCTGCAATCTGCCCTCAAATCTCCATTAGGATCTTTTAAGGCAAACAATCTAATCGCATAATTTTTTCCTGTATTATTTATCTGCTTAGAAAAAGATTCTATTGATTTAGTAAACAGACAGCATGGACAAAATTCATCAGCATACTGTTCTGCATCAATTCCTTTTTTCTTAGCCTCTTCTTCATTAATATTCGGATAAGCAATCATATTTCCAAAAAATAGATGCCTCTTTACAGGTGGCTTGTCATCAAAATTCATTTCTATTACCTGATTCATATTTTTGGCATTTTCCGGATCAGCTGCATCTACAAGGGCATTCCAGTCTAAAATTACCCAGCTATAAAAAGCACTCTTAATACCTTTAGCAAGACCATCACAAAACTCACCATACTGATATTCAAAAATACCATTTGGAAAGAGTTCCTTATGATGAATCTGAATTGTTGCAGCTACCTGAAGCAGCCCTTCATGACTTTCCTGATCTATCCAGTTAAGCAATGGAAGAAGATAATATCCATTTTTAGGAACATATAGCCATTTCATACCTTCTTCATCGTTTATTATGTGGACTTCCCAACCTTTTTCCGTCAGTAAATCATACAGAAAATCTGCTACAACAATATTAGGATTCTTTCCGGAAGGACTTTGAAACATACTTACTTTTGAAGGATTATCAGGCAATATTCCCCAGTTAAGTTTTTCTGTATACTCGATTCTATCCGTACTGCTATCATGCTCTACTTCTTTATTTTTAGATTTGAACAGCTTTTTTAATTTGTCAAACATTATAATTTTCTCCTTTAATTACATAAAGATTTTTTCTAGTCTTTCATAAAATCCTTTACAAACTGTAATACGTCTTCTGCTTTGACTTCTGTACTTTCTCCTGTTCTTCTGTCCTTAATTTCAACTTTACCTTCAGCCGCACTTTTTCCAGCAACTATTTTCAAAGGGAATCCAATAAGATCGGCATCTTTAAACTTAAATCCTGCTCTTTCATTTCTATCATCTAAAACTACTTCTATTCCATTGGCAAGCAGCTCTTCGTATATTTTTTCTCCTAACACTGACTGTGCTTCATCCTTAACATTGGCAATTATTACATCCACTAAGTAAGGGGCAATATTTTTTGGCCAGATAATACCAAACTCATCATTATTCTGCTCTATCGCCGCTGCCATAACCCTTGAAATTCCGATACCGTAGCATCCCATTTTCATTATCTGCTGTTTTCCATTTTCATCAAGAACTGCGGCATTTAATGCTTTTGAATATTTATCCCCTAATTTGAATATATGTCCTACTTCTATACCTTTTGCAAGTTTCAAAGTTCCCTTTCCGTCAGGTGCAGTATCTCCCTCTCTTGCATTTCTTATATCTGAAACCATATCGTAAACTATATCTTCAAGATTTACATTTATATAATGGTGTTCTTCCTTGTTTGCACCTAATGCAAAGTTTCTTACATATTTAACTGTTTCATCTATTACTACTTTCAGCCCTTCTTTTTTCTCATAAGAGCCTGCATATCCAGGAACTATTCCAAATTTTTCACAATCTTCAGCTGTCATCATTTCAAGCTCAGTTTTTGCACCGATTGCATTTTTAAGTTTTACAGAGTTTACATCTAAATCCCCTCTTATTAATGCCATTACAAAATTTTCCCCATCTTCTGTAATTTCTTTCAGCATTACTGCTTTTACTGTTTTTTCTTTTGGAATATTTAAGAAATTTGCCAAATCTTCTATTGTTTTTGCATGTGGAGTTTTTACTAATTCCTTAGGTAATTTTTCTTCATCGCTTTCCTTCAGCTCAATAATACTTTGAGCCTTTTCAATATTTGCGGCATAATTTGAAGAGTCATCATATAGGATGTCATCTTCTCCGCTTTCTGCAAGTACCATGAATTCATTTGAAGAATCTCCTCCTATTGAACCTGAATCTGCCTCTACTGCCCTGAAATTAAGTCCACATCTTGTAAATATTCTTTCATATGCAGATTTCATATTCTGATATTCTTCATCCAGCGATTCCTGATTAATATGGAAACTGTAAGCATCCTTCATTACAAATTCTCTTCCTCTCATAAGCCCAAATCTAGGTCTTATTTCATCTCTGAATTTTGTCTGAATCTGATAAAGGTTAAAAGGTAAATCTTTGTATGAAGACACCATATTTCTTACTATATCTGTTACAACTTCTTCGTGAGTAGGCCCTAAAGCAAACTCTCTTTCATTTCTGTCCTTAATTCTCATAAGTTCCGGACCATAAGCAAACCATCTTCCTGATTCTTCCCAAAGTGAAGCAGGCTGTAATACAGGCATGTGTATTTCCTGAGCTCCTGCTCTGTTCATTTCTTCCCTTGTAATATTTTCTATTTTTCTTAAAACTCTGTATCCTAAAGGCAGGTAGCTGTATACTCCTCTTGTAAGCTGTTTTATCATGGAAGTTCTCAGCATTAGCTGATGACTTGCCAGTTCAGCCTCCTTAGGAGATTCCTTATACGTTTTTAAAAATGCTTTTGATAATCTCATATCTATTTCCTTTCATTTTTTTGATTTTAATTTATACGAATTATTTTTCATATTTTCATAAATTCCAAATTAGGAATTTTTGAGTTTTTATAATAATTCAATTTATATTATACAAAAAAGACTGAAACTAGTCCAGTCTTTTAAAATATTTATTTGAAAATTTATAATTCAACTCTCACTTTCAATTTCTAATTTAAAATTTTTCTGTATTAACTTTTTCTATTTTTTATTATTTTCAAGTAAATTATACAATTTTATTAAATCCTCGTTCAAAGAATAGTAATAAGTATCTAGAAACCAATCTTCAAAATATACTTCTTTAGAAAAATTTAAATATTTATGAAAATCTGAATAAATCCTAAAATTAGAATTGAAATTAATTATAGTTTTATATTCTTCTTTCTTAGAATAAATGTATTCTGCTACTTTTTCTATTTTTTTTAATTTATCTTGAAAATCATCTATTTTTTCCATCTTTTTTTTCATTTTTTCATATTCATGCAAATCTAAATAATAATTAAAATCTTTTGATAAATATATTATTACTTCTGAATCAATTATCTTATCAAAAAATGTTGTTTCAGGAAGATAAGTATTTCTAAATGGAATAACTGATATACCCTTTGATAAATACATTTTTTTATCTAATTGTTTTACTAAATTTTTAATTTCATCACTATAATTTTTTAATTCATCTTCTTTTATAGTAAATTCTTTTATTTTATCTTTATCTATCAAAAGGGAGCAATTTGAAACCAAAAAATTTGATAAATTATATTTTTTAAGACATAAAGATAATTTTTGTTTCGTTTTTAATATTTTTATTTTTTCATCTTTCTCTATTTCCATACTTAACCAATTTTTATCATCTCTTACATTATTATTTATTCTAGTTATTTCTTCACAATTTACACTGATACCAATCAGAAAAAAAATAATTATTTTTTTTAAATAGTTCATTAGTATACACCTCTTTTTAAATTTTCTTTACCATGATTTATCATAATTTTGGATATCTTTTCCAGCATAACTGTCAATCTTAAATGTAGAATTTCCTTCCTTACCAATTACAGCTCCAGTATTTTCAACTGTTTTAACATGAAGATTGCTTCCTTCTCCAACAACAAATGTACTTTGATTGTCTACAAATGCTCTGTTCCCATTTGTTCTGCTCGCATTTATGGTTACTGAACTTGGAACTCCGTTTGCACTTATTCCAAGATTCACTCCTTTACTGCTTCCAGTAGTTGTGCTTGTGTTCTGTCT
>NZ_KI272846.1 GCF_000469505.1 Leptotrichia sp. oral taxon 215 str. W9775
CTAACTGGGGGTTATTTTAATGAGTTTATAACATAAAAAAGCTTTGGGAACCAAGGCTTTATATGATATCAATCACCGACCACGAAAATGTTTAGCTTACAGAACTGCTAGTGAAGCTCTAGAGGATGAGTTCGAGTAAATGTTGCACTTATTCTTGCAATTTATCATTTACTTGATGCACGAACTCGATATTTTTTTCGTTAATTTGTTTTTGCCCCACTTTTGCCCCATTTTTAAATCCTGACATTGAAAATACCTAAAAGTATTTCCCTAAAATCAGCTATATTTCAACATTTTTGTTTATTTTCAATATGAAAAGTTCTTACAAATTCATGCAGGGGGCATCTAAACAACAGGAAAAAGCCTTGATTTACAAGGCTTTTTTGTTTGTCTATAACTGATTTGCCCTACATTTAAATCTATCTTTTCTTTTTGAATCAAATTACATCTTAACAAATAGTGTAAAGCCAGTTACTTTTGCTTTGATGCCATACAATATTTTCATGTAGAGAAGACAAATTTTATCTTCTCTTTTTATTTTCAAAATGATAAAAACTGATTTTCTTTTCATGAATCAGACTGAAACTTCCAAATTGTTTATTTATTTTATTGACATTTTCTATAAAAATAAGTATAATAGTTTTATTAACAAACTATACTATACTATATAGGAGGTATTGAAATGAAATTTTCTAATCGTTTATTGCTATTCCTTGCAGGAGTTGTTTTTGTCCTTTTAGGACTTTTCCTATTTACAAACCCAGTAGCTAATCTTGTTGCTTACAGCTGGTGGATTGCATTTGATTTACTGGTTTCTTCTATAGCAGCTATTTTAGGCTATTTCTCTGCACCAAAAGAGCTTCGCTCACCTGTTTATCTTTTCCAAGGATTTGTTAGTCTTCTCTTAGCTCTTTACCTCGTTGCTTATGGCTTTTTGACCCTGCCGGTCGTCATTCCGACCATTGTAGGAATTTGGTTAATTGTAGAAGCCATTATTGCTTTCTTTAAAGGCAATCGTCTAGGATTGATTTTCCCTATTATTGGTAGCAATATCACGTGGGTAGCCTTGCTTGAATTTTTACTAGGTCTAGTGATTCTGTTCAATCCAGTGGCTACAGGTGTCTTTGTCGTTTATGTCATTGCCTTTGCATTTTTAGTTACTGGCTTCACCTACATTATTGAGGTCTTTCGTAAATAGTCTAGTTGCTATTTCTATCGCATTCAAAAAAGCTGGGAAATCATATTCTCAGCTCTTTTTGTTGCCTCCTTAGCTCAGTTGGGGCATCTAAATCAACAGGAAAAAGCCTTGATAACCAAGGCTTTTTTGTAGTCTTAGCACTCACTCTTTATTGGAGGCTGGGACAAAAGTCCTAGCCTCTCAATTGTCTTTGGATTATCGAACAAGACGCAGTGGTTGAGTGGGCTCTACTACGCTGATTTCATCAGCTTTTAAAGCCCTACTCAACTGTGCGGAGGTGGGACGACGAAATCGAATTCTAACGAATTACCGGTTTCTGTCCCACTCTCTATCCATGAGGCTGAACTCTATATTCTGAAACGGTTTGGCCGGTCCACTTTTTAAAGACCACTTCATACCCTTCCATTTCATTGCCATTTTCTGTTATAATAAATTGTACATCATAACTAGAAGGAACCTACTATGACAAACCTTATCAAACACAAACGGGTAGAATTTACAGAGCTGTTTTATGATCTGGTTCTGGTCTTTGCCATTTCAAAAACAACGGCCCTCATTCACCATCTTCATAACGGTATTTTGACTTGGAATTC
>NZ_KI272847.1 GCF_000469505.1 Leptotrichia sp. oral taxon 215 str. W9775
TTTGGTGCGAATGTTCGCACTAATTTAAACCATATATTTTTTAGAAATCATTTTTCTTTTTTATTCTTTTCATCAAATTCCTCTTTTGAAATACGATGGACTAAGCCTTTCAACTTTTCCATCTCAAAAACTTTATCGTATTTTTTTCCTGTAAGATACTTCCTTAAAATCTCTGTTTCTTCTTCTGTCAATATTTCTTTTAGATAGATATGATAAAAAAAGAAAGGGCAATCTTTGCGACTGCCCTATATAAATATTCCTATTCCTTTTTTTATTTTTTCCTTATTAGCTTTTATAGTGTCATCCGTTTCTTCAAAAACTCCAAAACGGTCAAATCCTACAATCATAGTTAATACAACTACATTAGTCCCAATTAAAAGCCACATGTCTTCTCTTTTAGATTTTTCCTCTATATAATTAAAGAGTCGCTCAGGATATTTATTCCTCAATTCTGTTTTTATCATTGCCAAATTCTGCTTTCTCTGATAGCTTCTTAATTTTAATGTCATAACTGAGTTTAAAAAAACTAGCCCTAACATTATTATAAGAAATTTACGGCTTCTGTGATATATTTTCATTTTTATCACTCCGTTTCTTTACAAACCCGAACTTTTCCAGTAACAGTTCTAAAAATCCTGTACTGATTCCATATCTTTTTTGGTTTACTGTTTCCAGCAGAGCTTCTCCAAAAAATCCTAAGACTGGACTTAGTGGGTATAGAAATTCTGCTTTCAAATGACCAATGACTTTATTAAGTGAAAGGGCAATAGCCATTGTCATTCCTGCAACGGCTATCCTTTTTACATATGGTTTCACTGGTTGATTATCTATCATTTTCTGTGCAACTACACCAAACAGCACTCCTGAAAAGAACAATATAAGGAAAAGTCCATGATTATCTATAATTTCCTGTAAGTCCTTTAACATTTAATAATCCCCCTATATTCCTATTGCCATTTTTTCTTCTCCAAGTATTTTGTGTATTATTTCATCAACATTTACAGTTTTTTCAAGTGCTTCTGCACCTTTTAATAATAAATCCTCCGTAAATTTCTCAACATCATCGGGGATATATGGATTATTCCTTTCCTGAGCTTTTCTCACGAAATCTTTAAATTTTGCAAAGAAATTATTTTTTACTGCTTCCAGCTTTTGAATTCCAGTTTTTGCCCCAAAAATTATTTCTTTTTCTAAAACTTCCTTCCTTGTAAAATCTACTAACATTCCTACTAAAATCATTTGTAATTGTGCATTCATTTACATCACTCCTTTAAATTTATATTTTTTTGATTTTAAGCCACCTGATAGTCTCAAATTTGCATTTTATTCTATCAGATAACCTTTTATACCTGAATTGTTTTTAAAACTCTTATATTCAAAATATGCAAGCCGTTTTTTTCTATAGACTCAATTTTTTCATTTTTTGAGACTATAAAATTTTCTTAGACTTAATTTTTAAAAATTTTGATACAAAAAAAATCACAATCAAATTAATGACTGTGATTTTTAGATTATTATATTGCTATTAATTTCTTAAAATATCCATTAAATCTGAAAAATAAAATAACTTGTTTCTTCTTTTATCATCTTGATAAATTACACCACTATTCAATAATTTTTTTATATTAGTATTCGTAGCAGTATAGCTGGAATTAGTTGCTTTTGATAAAAAATTTATTGTAAATACTGGATTCTTAAAAATTGCATTTAGATATTTTTCTTTTATATTATTTTTAAAACAGTAATCTTTTAATCTAAAATATAATTCTTCAATATTTCTTAATTTCTCTATGTTTTTTTCAGCTTGAGAAATTACAGCATCCAAAAAAAACAAAATCCATTCTTTCCATTGTGGTTCAGCCGTTCTCAAATTATTTAACAATTGATAGTATTTAAATTTATTCTTTTCCAATTCCCCGCTAACAAAAAATGTCGGAGTTGCCACTATTTTTTTTTCTAATAAATATAACATTATTAAAATTCTTCCAACTCTCCCATTGCCATCTAAAAACGGATGTATTGTCTCAAATTGAGCATGTATTATCGCTATTTTAATTATAGGATCAATCTCTTCTGCTATTTCATCATTAATATACTGCTCTAAATTTTTAATATATTCTTCTATTTTTTGGGGTTCTGGCGGAATGTATGTGGCATCTTCTATTTTTTTTGTCGGACCTATCCAATTCTGTATTTTTCTGTACTCCCCAGGTCCCCTATTTTTGCCTCTACCATTCTTTAATACTGTTTCGTGTAATTTCAAAATTAGCCTTGTAGAAATTGGAACATTTTTTAGCATTTCACTTCCAATATTCAATGCTTCTAAATAATTTTGTACTTCCAATATGTCTACATTTTTTTTGTTAGTTATTTCTGCCTCTATCACTTCATCAAACGTAGCTTGTGTTCCCTCTATTCTCGTAGATTGCAACGACTCGTTCAGTGATAACATCCAAATTATATTTTCTGAAGTTAGATTTCTTTCTAGTAGTACTGAAAATTCTACTAACTTATTTCGTGCCGTTATTGCCTTTTTATAAAGTTCTACTAAAATATCATTGTTTAGATTTAATGGTAATTTATAAGGTTTAAATGCCTTTTTCATAATTTGACTCCCATTCTAGATTATTATTTTTCTATTTTAGTATACCCTATTTTGTAACTTTTTTCAACACAAAAAAAATATAAACTTAATTTTTCGTGCAATTATTTTATTTTTAGTTTTAAAAAAACAATATTTTACAGTCATAATTCGATTGCCATTGTCCTATATCTTTTTCTGTTATTTTATTTCAAAATGTGGTGTGTCGTGCATTTTCCAATTTCCACCCCATTCAACATTTGCTCCTCTCTCCTTTGCTATCTTTAAGATATGCTCGGATATAATTTTCAATTTCTTATCATCATATCCCTCTTCTGAAGTAAATTTTCTGTATTCTCCGTTTTCTTCTATCCCACACGGAAATATATCCACAGCATGACCATATCCATCAGATTTAATTTGATGATTTGATTTTGCCTTATATCCATCGCAATTTGTCACTTTCGGTCCTGGTTTAGTTCTGCCCTTTTGATACAAAGCAAATTGTTCTTCTGCTGTTCTAGCTCCATCTGTTATTCTGAAATCAAACGGACTGTTTTTAATAGCTTCTTTCATTACTTCAATAAGTTTCGGATGTACTTTAGACATTTTGTCCAAACTCGTCTGACTGAAAGAATAAACAGGTTTTATACTTTCATTTTCAGTTGTTTTCTCTTCTTTTATTTCTTCTACATTTAGTATTATATTATCTTTTTCAAAATTCACCCCAGTCACTTTGTATTTTTTGTTGTCAAATTCAATTTCTGTACATATAAGTTTTTCTATATTCATTTATATCATCTCCTTTTCTTTTATTAATTCCATTTCTTTTAAATATTTATATAGTTTTGACGGGTTAAACTGATATCCGACCCTGTCTTTTAATGATTTAAGTTTATATGTTAAAATAAACTGTAAAGCATAATCAATAGCGTTCAGGCAAAATTCACTGCAAAAATATCTATCATCATTTTGGACTTTACTTGCATAAAAGAACTGCCCTAATATACCCAAGTAATCGTACCCTTTACCCTGTGCGGTATTAAAAAATTCAATCACATCTTTGGGATCGATATTTTTATTAAGCTCATAAATTTCCATATTTTTCTGATACTTAAATTTTCTTGTCCTAACTCCACCTGGATTTGAAAGAAAAACTTGATTATTGTAAATAAACTCACAATGAGAATATTTACCTAGTGTCCATAAAGATATCAGAAATCCAATCGGAGTTTTCGGTTTGTGAAAACATATGTATAAAATATCTTTTTTTAACATTTCTACCACCTTTCATTTTTTTATGTTATAATAATAAAAATTAAATTTTAAAGGAGTTTTACCATGAAAAAATATAATCAATTTGAAATTTTTAGATTTATTGGTGCATTCACCGTTTTGATTTTTCATACGGCTAAAAATACAAGTTTTTATTCCCAAGTTCCTTCGCTTTTCCAAAATGGAACAATTTGGGTATATTTCTTTTTTGTTTTATCAGGATTTATGCTTTCTTATTCTCATTTTAATAAAGACATTGATATAAAAAAATTTTATTTAACAAGACTTTTTAAATTTTATCCCTTATACTTTTTTTCTTTATTACTTCTTTTTGTTTATTCCCTAAAATATAAAGAAAAATTAATATACAGTATTTTTTTGATACAAAGTTTGATATTCGGAAAAGCTACAGACCAAAATTATAATTATGCCGCTTGGTATCTTTCTGTCTTGGCTTTTCTAATAATAATATTCCCATATTTATTAAAATTTATGAAAGTACATTCTAAATATTTTAAATATTTCACAATATTTACAGTTATTTACACTTACTATGTGTATCTAACATTTAACAAATACAGTGATAATTCATATATTTATCATCTTATTAATTATTTTCCTTTAATGCATCTTTCTTCTTTTGTTGTTGGGATGCTATTGTTTTATTATTTAAAAAATATAAATGGTAAAAAATATTATTCTTTTTTACTACCCTTATATTTTTTATTTTTAACTCTATTTGTTCAATATAATAAAGTTATTCCTTATGCATCTGTATTAATTTCATTATCTTTTGTACCTTTGATTATGTTTTTATTTTTAGATTCAGGTTTTTTCAGTAAAATTTTAAGTAATAACTTTTTTGTATATTTAGGAAGTTTAAGTTTTTCAATATATATTCTTCATGTTCCTATTTATCACATTTATAGAAAATATATACATAGTATTGATAATAATTTACATTTTCTAACATTTTTTATAATAGTTTTCGTTGCTTCAAATGGCACAAAATACTTTATTGAAAATAAATATTATAAATTTTTATGTAGCAAGTATCTAAAGTCCTAATAAGGATTTTAGATACCTCCATTTTCTCTGTAATACTTTTCAAAATAAATTTTAATATCTAAATTTTTCAACTCTTCATTTGTCAAATTTTCCAAAGCTTCCTCTGCTTTTGCTTCTCCAATTATCACTCCGTTTAATACTTTTTCGCCCTTAACAAATATCTCTCCTATTATCTCTTTTGTTATTTTGTCGAGAACGGGATTGCGTTCTTCGTCATAATATTTCCATTCTTTTTCCTTAGTTATAGTCTCTTTAATCATCATCAAAAGTACTCTATCAGTATCACGAATAGGTTGATAGACACCATTTCTTATCCTTACGCCAAGTTTTATTTTTTCTTCCTTAAGTTCTTTCAACTTCTCTTTTATCTTCTCTATTTTAAAATCTCTATCATATACGACTTTCCCGCTCTTTATTGTTTCACATTCCTTTAATTCTACCATTTCTCCGTTAATAAAATACAAATTCGGATTTACTTTTATTTCTTCACTATATTCAATTTCTTCAATAATATCTCCAACCATAGTAGGAGCTATTTTAGAAACGTCTTTTTCTCTTCCTAAAATTAAAAAACTATCTTTGTTATACATAATTTTTAATGTATTTTCTTTAAAATTTTTTTGTTCTTCATACCAATTATTATTATTTTCATCAAAAATTCCCCAATACTTCATTCCTTCCTCTGTTTCCATTACTTCTACTCTATCAACTACAAATTTTTTCATTTTTTCCTCCTATTATGCAAAATAAGCGTTAAGCCATTGACCATTTCTATGAAACTGTAAAGCTCTGCTTCCTATTTTAATATGATCCTGAGTTTCTCCATAATTTCTCGAAACCTTTGTTAAAACATAACCATTTCTTTCTCCCTTTCCATTAATTCCATCTTCCACATAACCTACCATTCTAATTTCATAAATTCTGTTTACTTGAGCGTCGTTTGCTTTGTTCCATGCGTCGAATGCTTTATTCCACGTCTCAGTTATTCTACCATGTGCATGTTGGATGTTGCTATCTCTTGATGCCATATCAAAATTATCCATAATTTCGCACCAATTTCCTCCATTCCGATTTGGAACTTTATAATAAGCCCTCCCACCATTTACGTGAAAACAGCCCATATAATCTCCATTTTCTAAGTACATATATAAGTGTCTTGGTGCCCAGCAGTCAGTACTATTTCCTCTCAATACAAAATCACTATTGTTAGTATTTCTGTACCCTTTGCTAAACGGAATATATGGACTCAAATCAGGTCTTGGGCTTACTTCTCTTATTTTTTTATAGTTAATAAGACCATAATCATCTTCTCCCGCTGGCTTTAACAGTTTACTTAAAAACTTGACAAGTCCCCACACAGTTAAAATTTTTGTATGGTCTAATGTCTCAAATAACTTAGTCCATTTTGTTTTTCCTGGACTTTCTTCATTGTTGCCTGTATTTTTTTCAATTATTTCTTTTACTCTAGCAGAATCAGTCTCAGCTTCTGTGCTAGAATAGAGCTTTGCTATTCCAAGAGTATTTTCAGATGCCTGTGTTATCAGCTCAATTAAAAAATAATTTCCAGTATAAATTAAATTTACTATATTGTCTTTTATAAGACTTTTAGATTTAAGATTTTCATTATCATTAAACTTAAGTGAGTAATTATTATTTTTAAAAACAACAACTGGATTATCAAAGTTATTTGTTTTTGGAATTACAAATTTCAATTTAAGTCCTTCAAATAATTCTTGTTCACTTTCTAAATTTTTAATTACATAAGCATCTACTCCTGAACCATAATTTTCTGAATATTCTGTTTCAACAAAATACACTCCGTTTTTTTGCATTTCATTAAAATCATCAGAGCTTATTACACTACCTCTTGTCTGTATAACACCCCTAAAAGGTGTAATTTCTTTCACTTCGTTGTCTCCAACAGTTACAGAAGGATTTCTTATTTTAAATAGATTCGAATGTTCATACACTCCTCGCAAAAATTTTTTAATGATAGGCATTCTCTTTTTCCCTCCTTTTAATCATTAAGTTCCAACATTTCATCAAGATTGTATTCATGTCTGTCATATTCATATCTAACATCACTTTTAACAATATATTTCTGTTTTTCTCCTTTACAGTTTATTAAAAATTCTCCATCCAACATTTCCCAACAATCTATAATTATTCCTGCTGCTTTTATTGATTTTAAAAATAATATAATTTCTCGAATATTTGCTTTTTTCAAAATCCTTAATTTAATGTGACGTACTTTAATATTTTTGTCAGAATTATAATCAAAAATCTGTATTCTATGTTTTTCAATATTAAAAAAAATGGATATAGCATTAACAATAAAATTAAAATCAACTCTTCCTAATCTTAATAAAAACGATAATTTTAAAAATTTTCTGTACTCTTCATCTGTTCTTCCACTTCTGTAAATTTTGAATTGTGAGCCAAACAAATCAAGTTCTTTTTCGAGTAATTTATCAATGACATCAGAAAACAATACTTTTTCAAAATGTTTATCATACAATTCAAATCCTTTAGAAATTATATTGAAAATTTTTATGTTATTCTGACCTTTTCTGTCAACTATATTCCCACATAGCTTTAAAAAATCATTTGCTTCCATTATAATTCCACCTCAATATTATTAATGCTCAAAAAACTATATTCATCATGCTGTATAGCTAAATCTATTTTTGACCAGCTTCCATTTATTTTCTTTATTTCTACATCTGCTTCTAACTGATCAGCTATTTTATAAACTGCAGCTTGAATTTTTTCATAATTAACATATTGACCTAGTCTAAATTTATCTGATTCTTTAATTATATTTCCTACAATTTCTTCTTTTGTTGTTTTTTTATAATCTGAAATATTTTTTATATTTCTGACTCTTACTGCATATTCAACTTTAGTTGCTTTTTTAAATTTAATTATCCGTTCTTGATTTGAATCAGTTATTACTCTCATTTCCACATCACCATCTGTCACAATACCTGGAGAAATAGTATTTAGAACTGTATACGCTACTTCTTCATCAATAAGACCTTTTATTATAATTCTTACATATCCAGGTTCTAATTTTAAAGTTTCATTTCTCTCTTCTGTAGAATTTTCAAGAACATCGCAATCCTCAACTTGAGATAATTTAAGTAAATTTGATTTTATTCCATTTATATCAGCTCCACCTTTTGATAATGATAAATTTAAAATTCTTTCTCTTAGTTCTTCATCACTTTCTAAAAATGTTCCACCACTGATTATTTCTGAATTATATACTCTGCTTACATTTTCATCTCCAGTTGCTTTTTCAGTAATTTCATTTTCAGAAGCATTGTATTCTTCTCCAAAATCTAATGCTTTTATTTGTACAACCGCTTTCCCAACGTTGTTTATTAATACATTTGATACTGTCTGATATAATAATCCTTTTTTAGATCTTACTTGGAATCCTTTTGTAACTATATGACCTGGTACTCCTTCTATGTTTAAGTTTCCATAAGCATATTTTCCTTTTATTCTTTCTATCCCAAAGTTACTTCCAAATGCTGACAAAATTGCACCATTTTTATTGTGTAACCACATTTGAGAATAAAGCAACTGTAACTGTTTACTCTGATTTTCAAGCATATATATAAATACTTCCAAAAATTGTCCAAGCGATGTTTCAGGATTTATTTCAAAATCATCTCCAAACTGTATTTTTCCTTCCTGTTCCATTGCTTTTTTTATGTCTAAAAATAAAGGGAAAACAATTCCGTTGTTTTCTATTTTAAAATCAGCCATTTATTTCCCTCCTATCTATTTCAATCTTTGTTTCTTTACCAAGATAATCAAATTTTATTCTGAAAAATCCTTCTCTGTTTTCTGATTTTGACTTTTCAATAATTATGCTACTTAAATCTACTCCTTTATAAGAAGAAACTTTTTCATACATATATGTAATCATCAAATCTTCTCGTTCCTGTGACTTTAACTGACCTATATAATCGAGCCAAGGTATTCCTATTTCAGTTCTTAAATCATAAGTCCCTTTTATATGCTTTATAAGTTCAACTATATCCTGTTTTGCTTTTTCTTTTTCATTTAGCACTATAAGATTATTATCTTTAAAATGTAAATCTCCATTTTTCATTTCAAAAGCTATCATTTCTCACCTCTATGGATGTATATAATCTACTCCACCTTTTTTTATTCCACTTTCAGTTTCTATTTCAGAAACTTTCAGTTTACCTTTTATAGTAACATCGCCTGTTATCTTCAAATTTCCAGTTATTATCGTATTTCCAGTTATTTCTATGCTTTTTCCTAAAATAATATTTGTTCCGTTCTTTTTATTATTGATAACTATTTTATTGTTGTTTTTTTGCTCTCCAGAAATAATATCCGAAGGTATTGCCCTTATGACAACCGCAAATCCCATTTCTGTCCTTCCAAAACTCTGTTGCTCTGAAATTTCATTAGATTGAAAAGCCTCAGTATATGGTCTTTCAAATATATTTATAAAAACCTTGTCATCATTAGAATAAGGAACATATACTTCAAAACTGTCACTGCTAAAAACTGGTAATAAAGGAACATCTGTTAAATCTTCAGGAGTTGTCTGTATAACATCATCTTTCAAACTTCTTATTGCCTTCTGCAAAAATTTTACACTTGCTTTTCTTTTTTCATTATCAACATCATAAATTTTACCTATCCATGTTGTATGTATATCGTTGATTCCATCTTGAATAAGCATTTTATTATGTTTTTCAAGTTCGCTGAATGCCATTATTTCTTCTCCTTTTTAGATTTTTCTTGTTGTTTTTCTTCCTTTTCTTCGGATTTTTTTATCTTCTCTTCAGATTTTTTCTTAATTTCTTCCAGTTCCTTTAACATATTTTGTCCGAATATATCCATATCGAGTATTTTCAATTCTGTTGTAAATTCTCCATCTTCTCCATCACAATTATGTGTTATTTTATCTATTACATAATCTTTTTCCAGTCCTTCTATAAATAACTGTGTATTTATTTTAAAATTTCTAAAACCTAATTTAACGCTGTATCCATCATCATCCACAGTCAGATTCAATAAATCCATCTGTGTTAATTCAGTTTTTTCTTTGATAAAAGAATGTTTTGGCAAAAAATAAAGAAGTCCATTTTCTATATAGAATATGCTCATTGTATCTTTTGCAATATCTTCAAATATTTTTTGTAAACTGGTATTTGATTTTGAAAAATTCGATTGATAAGGTAAATCCTTAAATAGTTCTATTTTCCCTATTCCAAGTTTAATTTCATCTTTACTTCCAAATTTATCAATCAGATCTTTTATTATGAAACTTGGTTTATTCCCTTTTGGATAACTTACATTCAAAGTTTGCATTACAAATATATCTTTTTCCTGAAAACAAACTAAACTATATTTTATATCCAGTTCAGAAAATTCATTTTTTACTGTTGCAAGTTGGCCTGAAAAAATCAAATCTTTTATTTTAATTTCTTTTTTCTCCCTATATCCTGCATAAAGTTCTATTCTTGGTTTTGCTTTCAAAAATTCATATTCTAAACTAAGTTGCCCTTTTTCTCTTGCTTTGATATTATATAAATTTAATTCCAGGACATTAGATTGACTTGTCCTGTCTACTTCAAGCCTGAAATCCATGTTAAAGTTATCATTATCATATATAAGAACATTGTCGGCTAACATTAATCTTATTTCTATATATCTAAATTTATCTTTCATTCTTTTTACCTCTTGAATAGTAAAAAAGTGAAGTTTTTTAAAGTTTTAATATTAAAATCACTTTTTAATCCTTCTTTGTTTTTAGGCACTATCAATAAAATAAGATCATCATAATCATTAGTTATCTGTTTTGGAATATATAACAAGTCTTGATAAGGTTCTATTTTCAAAGTAGATAGCAATACATTATCTACATTCATAATCTGCAAAATTATAGGATCTATTTCATCATGTAAATAACTGTATTTCTTATTTATATAAATTAGTTCAAATTTTATTTTTCTTTCAAATGCAATCAATTCTATTTTAGAAGTTTTATTTTCTAAATTATCAATATCAAAAGCAATTTCTACAAAGTTGTTATTTATTATTAACTCTTTAACTTCTTTTTCCTTATACTG
Organism: Leptotrichia sp. oral taxon 215 str. W9775; assembly: GCF_000469505.1. Taxonomy (NCBI): domain Bacteria; kingdom Fusobacteriati; phylum Fusobacteriota; class Fusobacteriia; order Fusobacteriales; family Leptotrichiaceae; genus Leptotrichia; species Leptotrichia sp. oral taxon 215. The sequence goes on from NZ_KI272847.1 coordinate 11,050, forward strand.
TATTTTCATTTTTTCACCTACTTTATAGCTCTAGTGTAAAGATTTACAAAGTTTTTAAGCTTATCTTTTGCAACTCCGACTATTTGAGTAAACATGTTATCAGAAGAAGTAACATTTTTGACATCTTCATATAAATTCCCACCAGGAACTCCATAACGCACTTCTTGAAAAGTTACACTTGCTTCAATGACATTATTTCCATCTTTTATATATTCTTCTGTCCTTGAAATGTCTCTAATAACCATGTTTTTATACACATGATTTCTTTTTAACAAAATTAGAACTTGTTTATCATCTTCTTTCCAGTACTTTTCCAATGCTCCCATTTTCAATCTTGCCATTTTTCCAAAAAAAACAATATCCAAGGTCAATTCTTTAGCTTTAAAATATCTGTGATCATTATCTTCATATCCTAGATAAGTCTTTCTTGAAGTTATATCTTTCTGAAAATTAATCTCGTTTGATAAACTATGAAATGGTATCACTCCAAAAAAACCGTCTATTTTATCTAAATCCCATAAGCTCATTTTCTATCCTCCTGACCTTGAATAATGTATTTTAAATATATCTTTAAGCCTTGTATTTTCGTTAATTCCATGACTTGTTTTTGAACCATTTAAAACTATCTCAACTTTATTATTTACTTCTTTAGTATTCCCACCTAAAAATTTTTCCTTTATATGCTTAAATAATTCTGCTGCACCTTCTTTTCTTTGTGAATCAAGTAAAGCTTTTCTTTTTGCTTCGAATAAGTCGGCTCTTTTTATTTCATTTACAATTGAATATCCTGTTTTTTTCAGAACTTCCTGCAACCCTTCTATTGCGGAAACTATCGCTTTCTCTTCCTCAATATTCTCTTTGTTTTTTGAACTCCCAGAGCCACCACCTCCTTTGTTGCCTTTTCCTTTACCTTTTCCACCACCTCCACCTTTTCCTCCTTTTTTACCTTTTCCACCGCCTGAGCTTCCACCACCTGCTCCACCTTTCATTTTCCCATATGGATCAGTTTTGTTCCCCTTATTCTTGTTTCCACCTGGCATTTTAAATCTTTTCTTTCCTGTATTATTTTTAGTGGAATTAGCACTCATTTCATTTTTTCTTGTTTGAACAGAACTTCTTCTATCGTTTGCAACTCCTGCTGCTTTATCAGATAAACCTTTAATTGCATTTCCTCCTGCTTTTACAACTCCACCTATTGCTCCACCAATCAAAGGAATACCAGAAACCATATCTCCTATTTTATTGACTGCATCTGCAAACATACTTAAAATTCTGGAAACTGCTGTAGCAGCAGCAGCAACAATACTATCAAATATATTTAAGACGATATTCTTCAAATTTGTAAATCCTTGAGCCGCAAGTGGAATATTATTAGTAAAAAGACCAACTATAATATCAATTATTGATGAAATAAAATCTGTAAAAGTGTCCCACAAAAGTATTATAGTATCTACCAAAAATTGCCATGCTCCTAATATAACTGGAACTACATAATCTACAACAAAAGCTGCCATTATTTGAAATCCTTCACTGATGGCATTTATTATTTCTTGTACAGTAATTCCAACACCTATCCATTCAAAAAATCCATCAATTATAGCAAAAATATAGCTTTCTCCTGTCATTAATCCATTCCATAAATCCCAAAGTACAAAGACTAAAACTCCAATTGCTAAAGAAATAGCTCCTATTGTTGATAATAAAGGCGCACCCAATGCCATAATACCTGCAATGATCGGCATCAAAACTAAAAAAGCTCCTGTCAATCCAGTTATTGCCATTATTATAAGAGTTAATCCTGAAGCTAATTCAGGATTTTTTTCTGCCCATTTCTGAAAACCTTCCAGAACATTAGCAACAACATCTAAAACAGGCTTTAAAGCTTCTCCTATTCTTTCAAAAATTGCTATTTTAATTCCATCTATTTTTGATTGTATAGCAGCTAGTTTCCCAGAAAAAGTGTCAGCCGCTTTTGCTGACATTCCAGCTACTCCAGGAACTTTACCAAGTGCGACAAGATAATTATAAATATCCTGCTCGTTCTTTTTAACTTCTGTTGATACCCCTTTAAATGTGAATATTACTTTATCTCCCGCATCTTTAGCTTTTACTCCAAATTCTTTTAATCTCTCATTTTCTCCAGTCATTGCATCTAGAACAGCTTCAACGTACTGATCAACTTCTTTACCTTGTGATTTAGCTACATCAGTAAGTTGTATAAATTCCTCTTTTGTTGGTTTGAGACCTCTATTTATAAGTTTGTTAAAACCATTTCCTACTTCATCAATTGAAAGTTTAACTTCATTGGCAGTTTCTCTTATCATCTGCATTGCAGCTGCTCCTTCAGCTGCCCCACCAAGAGCATTTGAAAGTGTAGTTTTTAAATTTTCAAATTGCATTCCTGTTTCTGCAATACCATTAGCAATACCTTTAGTAAATCCAATAAGTACTGCGCCACCTACGACTGATGATAATTGTCCTTGAATATCCGACATTTGCCCTATAAACCCTTGTAATCCACCTTCAGCAACTGGCTGAGTAATAGGAGTTTTTGGAGTAGGAGTGGGAGCTGATTTAGCATTATTTTGAAACGAAACTGGTATCTTTATTTCTTTAGAAATTCTCTGTTTCATTGCTTCTATCTGCTTTTCTCCACGTACATTAAAAGTCAAGTCTATCTGAGCTTTCAATGCTGATTTTATCATTGTATTTATACTCTGTAATGCTTTTTTTAAACTCGCCATGTCAGCTTCTATTTTTAAAGAAACCAGTGTTTCATTTGCTTCTGCCATTTATTCCCACCTCCTACTTTTTTCTATGAAGTTCATTCAAAAAACTTAAAGTATCAGCCATTTGCTTATCACCCCAGTTTTCATCTATATCATAAGGATTAAGATTAAATTCATGTGCTATTATATGTGCATTTTTTAATCTTGCATCCATTTTTTCATACTGTAACCTATAATTTATCTGCCCATTACTTTTAAGATTCACTGCTGGGATTTATTGCAATATTTGTCGCAAAAATGATTAAATTCATTATGCTCATGAATGTCAATTTATCCACAACAGTATCTGGAATTTGGAATAATTCCTGTGTCAAAGTTATGAATTTATCCAAAGAATCATCTTCCATTCCTGAAAAATCTCCACTGTCTAATGCTCCTGTGAAATTCCCTGCATTTATTAAGAATCTTGTTAATTTTCTTGCTTTAGGATTAATCAACTGAACACAAACAAATCCTTTTTCTCCATCATCTCCCTCACCTTCTAAATAAACTTTAAAGACTTTATTTGGAAGTCCAAAATGTCTTTCTTCTCCTAAAAAAGCTCCTAAAAAAGGCTTTTCTCCAGGTTCTATTCTTTTAAATTGTAATTTCTTTTGCTTATTTTCCATTATTTTCTACCCCTCTATGATATTTTCTTTTCTTTTCTTGTTCCTGCAAGTTTTAAAGTATTTGTTGGAGCTTCTTCTGTAAAAGCACCTTCTGAATCAAGTTCGGATAAGACATTTCCGTCTTCATAATATGTTATCACTGTTTGACCATCTATTGTTTCATGCGTTTCTATCTCCAAAGTTGGATATTTGTTATCTTTTAAAAATTTTAAAAAATCTAAAATTCTTTCCATTACTTTTACTCTTGGCGGAATTGAAATAGTAAGCTCGTAAGGAACATTAGCTATAATGGAGTAAATATTCTTACCTCTTGTTGTCATTCTTCTACTTGTTTTATCCTCTGCTGTTTCTATTTCAACTGCATCTTCATCAAGTTCATCTATTATAAGTTCTCTTCCAGAACCCCTTACTAATATGAATCCCTCTCTCATATATGCCATATATCTTTACCTCCCTAATTTCCATTTTTTGAATTTAATATAACTTGTACTTTTGATTTGATTATTGCACCTTGAAACCAGCAGTTATATTTAATTTCAACTTCTCTATTGTTCATATTTACAACTTTTACTTCAAAAGCATTTGTTCCTTCTTCAATAATGTCATCAATGTCATAAATTATTCCTCTTGCAGCAAATTCTCTAAGAATTGAAGTTCCATTTGAAGCTACTTGCTGTCTTCCTGTTTCCTTTGTAGAAATTTTTTCTCCTCTTGTGTTTCTTTCAACTATGTATTTTGTTATCCCAATTCTCATATATTCATCTATTGCTATTCTTGCTAATGTATAATCAAACCATGTTATTCCATCCATAGCCTTTCCATAATAAGGGATAACCATTTGTTCTTCTTCTGTTACAATATTAACTCCAGTCGAAGATTCTCTCTGACTTCCTACCAGTTCCAATATTTCAGATAAAGTATAGTTTGAACCTGTAATTCCATTTAATTTAATACTTGCAAAAGGAACAGAACCTGGAAAAAAGTTTCTTATTGTTGCAAGAAGATTTGTAATCTGACCTTCACTTTTATCTGTTGCAATATAAAACCCATTATCGACTTTGTTTTCTTTTGCTATTTTAAGATTTACTTCTTTTGTAAAGTTAGATGCACCTTGAAATAAGAAAACATAGTCTATAGATGTTCCTTTACCAAAATCCAAAGCTTCTTTTACATCTTTTTCTTCTGCTACAGGAACAACTGTGTAAAACCATTTTCCTTTCCAACGGCTATCTAACCCTTGCAAGATAGAAGTGTACGTTGTAGAAGCTGTGTCATCTCCATATACCCAAATAAAATCTGGTTTTGTTGAAGCACCAAAAAAATCTCTTACTAAAATAACTTCCTTATCTGTTTCTTGAAATCCTAAATCTATCAATTCTTTTGTAGATGTGACTGCCTTAGGCAAATTGCTTCCATTTGAAATTTTTTTTGCTTTAGTTACTAATAAAACACTTGTAAAATCTCTAGTTGTCAAACTAAGTGCCGCATTAATAGCTGCTATATTTACTATTGCATTTCTGCTCATTTTAACCTCCGTTTTCTATTTTTCCTTTTATTTTAGATTTTTCTATATAATCTGTTTCATAACTATAGAATGTATCCGCTGTAAACTCTAAACTATATACTTTCTCATTCATTATCTTATTATTTATTATTGTGTCACTTTCACTTATAAAATCTAACTTCTGTATTTCTATTTCAGATATATCTTTGAAATCAAAGTTTAAATCTTCTACTATATGATTAAATATCTTATTTTTACTTAAAATTGTATCTAAATTAAGCACTTGATCCTTATCATACAGTTTTATCATCATTTTATAAGTTCTATTACTTCTATATTTAAATTCTATTGTATCTTTCTTGGATATTTCTTCTTTAAAAGTTGTATAATCACTCATACTTTTTGATTGAGTTATTTCATAAGTTAAAAATGGTTTATCTATTTTTTCAAAATAGGAATTCTGAAAAAAAGAATGATACACAACTGCTTCTATCCCTAACTTTGTAAATATATTAAAGAAAAGCATATTTAATTCAGTTTTATATGAATCAAATGTTATATTATCTATATAGTCAGTTAAATAAAAAGTGTAATAATTTTTCAATTCATCTTTTATTTTTCTAACTTCTATCAGTTCGTACTTCTTATTTTCATAACCAATGTAATCTCCATCTGTTATTTCAAGCTTTTCTATCGCTTTATTATTATCAATTGCTAACGTCGGGATTCGTATAATTCCAACTAAATTTTCTCTTGTATCTACAGATTTAATCGGATTTATACTCGAATTATAGCTTTGATAATCAATGTAAGCTTTTAGTTTATACTCTTTAAATTCTTTTCTTATTATTCCTTTATCATTTGTTTCAGAAAGTAATTTAAAAAATTTATATTCTTTTTCTTTTTCATAAATCTGACTTATATTCATTATCCTCTACCATATCTCCCCTTTCCATTTATACTGAATGCAATTGATTTCACAAGAGTTCCTGTGTCAATAAGAGGATCATTAAATCCTTTTTGTTTAATTGTGCTTGGAGCATTTCCTGGACTTTTAAATCCATATATTAATGCTTTATGTTTATTATTAATATCTGTTCCAATTATTGTTCCAGCATTCATAATGTCATCTTTATTTTTAAGATACATACCAACAAAATTATTTTTATTGTCTTCTACATATTTATTCAGAAATTCCAGCACATTTCTCGAAGGAATTCTACCATCTCTTGTTCCGTAAAGAAGTACAGCATAAAGATTTACAGCTGTTATGTTTTTGGCATAATGTCTAGCGTCAGGAAAAATACCACTTTTTATAACCAGTAAAGGTAATTTTATTTTAGTTTCCTTTTTTATAGAAGCTGAAACATTTAACTTCACTGTGAAACTTCCTTTAAATCTTGACATTATTTCCCTTTTGCTTTCTTTTCTTTAACCAACTCTATCTTTCCTTCACTTTGAGCAATTATACGTTCCATTCTCAAATCAAGATTCTCTATTTCTTGTGTTCCAGCTTGAAATTCTACTTCTTCTCCTGTTTGATGTATTACAAATTTAACAGGTTCTTTAATATTTATTTTCACCTAACTACCTCCTAACTGAAAAGATGAAGTCCATGATGTTTTTTATTTGCTATTTCATCAGCAGTTGCAAAATCATCTGTATATTTTCTTATTAATGCCCTGAAATTTTGCCCTGGGATTGTCTGATCTAAAGCTAAATCATTTAATCTTGCTTTCCAGTTTTCATTATTATTAGGCAAATTAAGGCTCGTTGTTTCTTTCAAGTTCATTAGCAAAAAATGCTGCGCTAAATATTTAGTTAGTATTTCTTTAACTTTGTTAGGAATTGAAACAGTAACATCTTCCAAAAATATTACTGCTTCATCAATTTTTGAATTTACAATACTGTCAGAAATCACAAATTCACCATTTATTTCTTTGAAATTCAGTTCCGAAATTCCCGCTCTCACATCTTCAACTTTCATGATTATTCCTCTATTTTTTCAATATTTTCTTCAATCTGCTTTATAAGCTCTTCTTTACTTGCTTTTTCATCAGAAATATAATCCTTGAATACTTCAACTATTTCTTTTTTCTTTATTCTTTCATCTTTAAATTCTTCTAGCTGACTAAATAATTTTGCTTTCTTTTCCTGCAATTTTGTTTCCTTGTTCATATCATCAACTATTTTTTCAGAATTCATATTTTCTGTTTCTTCTCCTGTAACTATTTTTATATAATCTCCATAGTCTTTAGCAAAAGTTTCTAGCTTTTCTACGTTTTCAGCATCAAGTTCAACTTCTGTTGTTCCCTTTGTAAATTTAAGCCTATTTCCTTTTTCAGTAGTTATTTGAGGTATTATAAATACCTCAGCTAACTTACATATTATTAATGTTTTCATTTTTCCTCCTATGCAGTTGTTAATTCCATAATCGAATCTGGTCTAAATGCAACTATTTCTGATAATTTTTCTTCAACTGGAACATATGTTGTTCTTGCTATTTCCCATTCATCAGCAGTTGCTTCTTGTACAATTATAGTTTGAAAGTTTTCAGGAACATCATCTAAGATTAATAAAGTTGGCTTATTAGTAGTTTTATTTATTAAATTCTTAACAGGTACTATTCTTCCAAATAATCCAAGTTCTTGAATAACAGCCAATCTTGTTTTGTATTCCTGTGTGCCGTAACTTTTTAATAATTTTGCATGTAATGAATTATCTATTACTAAAGTTCTAGCGTTATATTTTCCCGTTACTCCTGTTTCAAATTCAAGATGTGCTGCAGTTAAAGCATCTACAATTTGTTCTCCTGTTGCTGTTGCAAAATTCACACCTAAATTATATGTTCTTTTTCCATCCACAGTTAAAAGACCTTGTCTTCCTAGCTTTGCATTTCCGTGTATCAATTCGTTGTTTTCTGCTTCAGAAACTGCATAGAATGTTTCAGAAGATTTTAAATTAAACATTTGAATCTGTTTTTCTCTTTCAACTGATAAAATTCTATCTTTTTCAGCAATAGTAAATTTATGACCTGATCTTATCCAGTGTAATTTTGCAAATGCATCTTCTCCATCAACTTCTGTGAAAGGAATATCATCATCTCTTTCTGCAACTACTTCTGCTACTCTTCTTGAATTTGTTTTTCTATATGTAACATATTTATCTCCTATCTGAACTCCTACCTGTTCACCACCAACTGGAACTAATGACCTTCCTAACAGCTCATCTTTTCTTTCCTCTAAAACTACTCCCAACGAAACCATAAATGCCGTTGCTAATTGATATGTCTTATTATTATATTTGTTAAACATCTATATCCCTCCTTATATAATCCCTTCTAATACTAATACTGCCAGTTCTCCAGATTTAGCAGTTGTTTCAAAATATCCTTTTATTGCTGTTCCTGTTGCCGCTTTTACAAATTCTCCTGTATTTTTTACTCCGGCTTTATCACCTTTAGCAACATTTTCTGCTACTTTCACAACTATATTTCCTGATTGCAAAATCGAAGCAGTTGTTGGATTTTCTATAATTCCTTTATCATTATCATCTGTATGCATAACAACTCCTGCGAATGTTCCTGTTGTAAACGGTTTTACCGCTCTCATTCCATCAGTAGTACTCCATTGCACAGCTTTCCCTATTGTTATTTTTTCATCTATAACATCACATATTCTGCTTCTTCTATCAGTAGTAAAATATGCCTCCTGTCCTAATTTCATAATTAATTACCTCCATTTCTTTTTTTAGAAAAATAGCTATTGTCAATTTTTAATGTTAATCCTGCTTCAGATTCATTAAATTTACCTTTTTCACTTGCTTTTGTTTCTTTATTCATTTCTGATAATGTCTCTACACTAAAATTAAACATTTCTTTCAGATCTTCTACTTTAGCATTTTCTTTAGCGTTGAATTTTGGATTCACTTCCTTGATTACTTTTTCCATTATTTTTTCAACTGCTTCTTTTTCATCAATAGAATTTAAAACTTCTTTAGCTTTAGAAATTATTTCCTTATTTTCTATTTCTGTAAGTAAACTATTATATTTTGTTTCCAATTCTCCATATTTTGTTGTTAATTCCTTTTTTTCTGTTTCTAAAGTAGTTTTTTCTGCTGCCAATGTTTCTTTTTCAGTTTCTAAAGCATTGTATTTTTCTTTGAACTCTCCATTTTCTTTTTGAAGATTAATAGCTTCCACTAATAATTCCTCAGGTGTTAATTCTTTTCCGTTAAATTTTAATTTCATTTTTTCCTCCTCATAATCTAAATAGTTATATATAAGTTTTACATCACTACCCGCCCTACCTTTTCCAGATAATATCGCTACATGATTAGCTATAATATCTTTTTGGATGTACTGATTATCTTTTATATTCTCTGTTTCTGCCATATATCCAGCACTTAATTCGATATTTTCTCCATTTTCATATCTTTGTTTTATAAAATCTACAGTTTCTTTATCTTCTATCTGTAAAGTAGCTCCTAAACAATCCTGATTTTCAAAAATTTCAATTATTGTTCCTTTTCCGAATTCTGAAACATTTTCAGAATTAATCATTGTTAATTTCCCATTTTTTTCAGGATGTTCAAGAGTAACTTTTTTGTGCAAAAACGAATTCTTCGTTTCTTCGCTAAAAAGAATATCCTTAGGTATTTTTTCTCTTAATACCCCTTCTTTGTCCATATATTCCATAAAACTGTCTGCTTTTAATATATTCCCTTTTATCTGTAAAAAACCTTCATTTGTTTCTGTCAATTTTGGTTTTTCAAACTGATTAAGATTATATCTACTATGCAACATTATTCAATGCCTCCTCCATTGCTTTTTCATCTATAGCCATTTTGCATCTGCAACCCCATTCCTGTTTTGGTAATATTTTTGCACTGTCTTCACCCACACCTTTAAGCAAATTTCCATTCATATCAAATAATTTTCCTTCTCTCCAGGAATGTTTCGCCCTTACCCTGTCATCATGTTTAGTTACCCATATAAATCCCTTTATTCCTAGTTCTTCCAAAATGATTTTTACATATTCTGCTTGAGTTTCTCCTAAAACATTATTTGAATTTAATAGATCTGAATAACCCATTCTTTCTTCCACTTTTTCTTTTGCTTCCTGCCATTTATCTTTTAATACAAAATCTTCTGCTCCTGTTTTAGATTTTCTAATCACTTCATTTATATAATACGCTGTTCTTTTCGCACTACTAAGATATAGCTCTTTTATTCTTTTGTCTGCTATGTCTACTGATTTTTTGAATAATTCAGAAGTTATTCTATTTTTGAACTTTTCTCTGTTCTTTTTGCTTATTCCCTCAATTATCAATGCTAATGTATAAGCTAAAAGGACTTTGTTTATTCCAAATATAGTCCTGTTCTCTTTTTCTTTAAAATTTTTAAGTGCTTTTTCTATCTCTTCTTCATCATCAACATTGATGTTATTTTCTTCAAGATATTTCATAAACTTTTTTGTCTTGCCTTTCAATATTTTCAGAAGCATTTTTTCTATTTTTATATCTATATCAAATTCAATCATTTTAGCTCAACTCTTTCAGTAGTGCTTCAAAGTCAAAATCTTCTTCACCTAATTTTTTAATTATTTCAGCTATTTTATCTTTTTTTTCAATCAGTTCATTGTTTGAAACTATATTCAAAGCTTTTTCAAGATATTCAAGCTTTTTAGTGTCAAGTTCAACTCTCTTTAAATCATTATCAATCTGCTCTGCAACAGTTGGCTCTAACAAATTAGGTAATTCAACCTTATAACGTTGGTCTATTTTTAGTTCAATTAAAACTTTATCAATTAAATTATTTGTTATCGGTAGAATATTTTTATTGAAATATCTTCTTAAATACTCTGCGTACTTTTTTGCATCCTCTTCAGAACCAGCCAAAGTTCCTTGAGTATTTCCTGCCAATCTCTGTTTTGGAATGTTAGTGTGTATTGATAGTATAGTCAAAACCGCATTTATATATTTTTCTGGATCTATTCCACCAGTAGAATTTATTACTTGCATTTCATCATCTTTTCCTATTACAGCTAAAGTAGAAGCATTTATCTCTTCTTCCTTATCTCTAACTCCACCGCTTTCCTTTATTTTATCCATTGTATTTACGTCTGTTTTATAAATAAGAAAAACTGCCCTGTATATTAGCTGTCCTATGCTCCATTCTGTACTATCCAAAATAACCATTCTGTCAAATAAAGAAGTAAATATTGATTCTCCTATCAACCTTTTATGTTCATTTATTCTTGAAAAAATCACTCTGCTTGGATGGATTTCTGTCTTAACTGACTGATTGTAATATCCGTTATTAGAATAGTTTTTTACTTGAAGTTCTGTTACTTCTCCATAATTCAATTTTAACTTAGAATTTTCAACTTTAATTTTTACTATTTCTGTCTTATCAAATACACTTAATCCTTTTATATGATATTTTTCTCCTAATTCATCAGATGTTTCTTTTTCTTCGTTGTGAAATGCATTTAAATACATTACCGCATATCCAAACTTTCTGACTTTTTCCATAAATTCCATTATTTTTTCTAAATAATCAAGCTCATCAAGTTTATTCAAAAGCTTTTTTGTATTCTCTATGTCTTCTGTTCCATCTGATTTTAGAACTGAAATTTTAAGTCCATTTTTTAGAACGTCTTCAATCGGAGCGTTCAATATTATTTTTGCAAGGTCATTACTCCCAACTAAATTTTCTATTGTTACATCATTCAAATATTTTTTAACAGGAGCTTGCCTGTTCAATATATCTTTTCCTGAACCTTTTGTAGAATTCCTTGCATTACTTGCAAATCCATTATGTTTCATTTTCTTTTTTTTACTCATGTTTTCTCCTAAACTAATATATTATGCACTCCACCTGTGCTATATTTTTCAAGGGCATAACGTAATGCATCCATTAAGTGGTTATAATTATCTGCAGCCTTATTTAACGTTATTCCGTTTTTTTCTTCCCAGACATAGTTTTTAAATTCCATTATTGTATTTGTGCATTTTGGATGTACGTATATATCAAATTGTTGAATATACTGTATTCCCTGATTCACACTCCCTTTTCCTTTTGAACTCTGTCTTATTCGACTTATACCATGTCTTCTAATCTCTTCTATTGATTTAGCTTCGGCACAATCGGCTGTAATCTCATCTTTTGAATATCCTCTTATTTTTATTTCTTCTGCTATTTCATTATTTAATAGACGTTTTTTATAGAACTCGTCAAATATGAAAAGTCTTTTATTTCTTAAATCAACTATCACTGCTATAAATGCACTCGGATCATTTGTAAAACCAAAATCTAGTCCAAATGCAGCTTCTAAGGAAAAGTCATTTTTTAACAATTTTATAGGATCAAAATCCAATATTTCCCAATTGTTGTATACCAGTCCTTCTGCAATTCCCCATTCGCCTAATCCTGCAACTCTAAAACGATTTGGTCTTTTTATTTTCATTTCCTCAAATCTCTTCAGAGTTACTTCATCAAGGAATTCATTCATTGTATAGTCAGTAGTTGTTGCATATATCAAATCATCTTCATATTCTCTATCATAAGTATCATTATAAAATCTTTTTCTTAACCAGTGGTCTTCAGACCATGGATTAAAGCTTAAAGTAATCTGATGGAATAAATGCGGTGGCAGTATACCCCTTATACTTTCTTCCAGCGTTTCAAACATTTCCTGTTTTTCAATCTGAAAAGCTTCTTCTATCCAGACAAAATTTAAATATCCTTGTGCTACTGTAATTGATGTTAATTTTAACGGATCATCTAATCCAGCGAATAAAATCTGTTGTCCAGTTGGTAAATAAGTTAATGTATGTTCTCCTTTTGGAACTCTCCATAAATGACTTACTTTTAATCTGTTAATTGCCCAAATCAAGTCTGCTCTACAACTGTTTCTTAAAGTATTAAACACACGCCTTATGACAAGTAAATTACTTTCAGGATATTTCATAATTCTGTAAATCATATTGATTGCTATAGTTTTACTTTTTTTGCTACCTCTTGAACCTTTAACAACTCTGTAAAAATGTTTATCATTCCAGAAAAGGTCATAATTTTTTCCGATAACATCTTTAATTTTTATCTGTGTCATCTATTATCACAACCCGCTCTTCATCTTCTATTTTTCCATTCTTGTTTCTTTCAAGGTCTATCTTTTCTCTTATAAGATTCTCATTTTCAAGTTGTTGTTCAAGGTCTGCCCTTCTGTAATCATTTATAACTCTTGCACCATTTTTTATTTCCTTTTCAAATTCTCTTAATAAACTTAATCTTGCCATTATTAGTTTCATCTTCTCTTTTTCATCTATTGATAAATCTAATAATTTTTTTTCAAGTTCTTCTTTCTGTTCAGATATTTTTATTAATCTTTCTTTTGCATCCGAATATTTCTCTTCAGCTATGAATCTTAAAATTTTCTCGCTCTGTTCTATTTGGATACTTCTTACACTTTTTTTATTTCTGTAATATGTACTCTCTGAAATGTCATTTTTTTCTATAATTTCCTTTTTTGTAAGATTATTGATAATATCTGACTTTATCTGTGTTTCTTTTGATAAAGTAACCATTTGTTTTTGGTTACTTTTTTTAGTTCGGTTACTTTTGTTTTTGGTTACTTTATTCTGTTTTTTTTTAACCCATTTCCCTTCAGAACTCCATTTTTTTATTCTGCTTAAACCAATGTTATATTTTTTAGACAGAATACTCATACTCGTTCCGTTTTCATATTCATTCTTTATTATTAATTTTATGTTTTCATGCACATTCCTTTTCCTCCTGTAATTTTCTGAAAAAAGAAAAAGCGGACCTGTCACGTATTGCTACGCAACAGATCCGCTTGGGATGCTCTGGATAAAATTATCCAATATATTCTTTTGTTTTTTATTTCTTTAATATTATACCACTTTTATATATATTTTTCAACAGTTTAAAGTTATTCTATATATATCCTTTTTCTTTGAAAAATACTAAAAGATTATACATATTTTCTATTGACTTTTTACCACATATTACATATTTCGTTGGTTCTGTAAAATTTTCTTGACCTTTTTTTCTTAAAATCAGATAACAAGGTTTATTTACTGCTGCAAATGCTCCTAAACTTCCAGCCAACATGTATCCGGCTAAAACATCAACAGATTGATTATTTTTGTTAGGAACTTCAAACTCTACATTATAATCTTTTATATCAAATAATTCATATTTTCTGTGAATTGTTTCCATAAATCGACCATCATCATTGAATATAAGATATTTATACTTCCCTGTTTCTATTTCTCTGTAGTTATTAAAGCCTATTCTTTCCAATTCTTCCCTGAACTTTTTCTCTTTTTTTCTCAAGCTCACATGAAATATTATTGTTGCTATCAAAAATGGTGGAAAAACGAAAAAAATAATAGACATAAAATATGCAAAAAACAAAGATAATTTAACACTGAAACTTCTCATAGTCATCTGATTTCAACTCCTTTTTAAATTTAATAAATTATACCACATCATTAAGCTTTTTCAAAGAAAAAACAATGATTATTTTTCTTTTTTGAAAATATTTTTTATCCTACTGATTATTTTTCTGCTTTCTTTCTTTATTAGCACTCTTTTATTATTATCATTCACTAATTCTATACTGTCATATTTAAAATTCATATATTATCTCCTTATCCTAAAAATTTATTTATGAAATATTGTTGCCCTTTTCCTGTAATTTTCGGTGTCTTTGTTATTTTTACACCTTCTGAAGCTGACTGTCTTGTTCCTTCTTTTATTACAAATAATCCTAAGTTCATTGATTTCTGCGTTGGTAAATTCCAGTCTGAGCCTTTCTTTGAAATCAAATATCCATTAGCTCTAAAATATTTGAACAGTCTATCTTCTCCTGTATTTATTCCTTTCTGTTTCAAAAGCTTTGCCATTTCTCTTACTAAAATACAATCATCTGATACAGTCAGAGAATTTGCAAAAGCAACTGCTGGAGCCTGGTCCTCTATTTGTTTTTCTAATTGCATTCTTTTCTCTTGCTCCTCTTTTAATCTTGTAAAGGCTTTTATTGCCAAATCAGGATTATTTAACAGTTCATCTGTTGCATACATTCCTGTCTTTCTTATTGAAGGTAACACTTCATCAAATACCCAGCTTTCAAAAACTTCGGCTTGAGGTAAATTTGATTTTGTAATTAATCTATATAAGTTTCCTTCATCAATAAATTTTTTCTCTTGTTTTCCACCTTTTGTAAGGACTGAACGATTCGTGCACCCCTTTTCTTTACAGTGGTCTCTTATTGCTTTTTGTGGATTTGAATATCCTAATATTTTTGCAACTTCAGTTGCTGGAAAATATTCTTTTCCATTTTCAACTAAAATTTCTATTTCTCCAAACTTTTCACTTTTAAATATTTGTAATTCATTCATATTTTATCCTCCTATTATACTATTTTAAGCAGTAG
>NZ_KI272848.1 GCF_000469505.1 Leptotrichia sp. oral taxon 215 str. W9775
TTGCCCCTGGTGTACGGTCACTTTTGCCCCTGGTCATTTCTGCACCTACGGTCACTTTTGCCCCTGGTTCCTCAGTTACATTTTTTAAAAAATAAATGTTCCCTTTTCCAGTTCTTTTTTTTATTTCAATCAAATTTTTTTCTTCAAGGCTTCTTAAATATTTAGTCAAAGTTTTTCTACTCCCTATTCCAGTAACTTTCATAAGAAGTTCTAATCCTGGAAAGCATTTTCCATCATTATCAGCATATCTCACTAAAGCCATATATATTAATTTTTCATATGCTTCCAAGTCTTCTCTATCAATCAAAGAATTTTCAATCCAAAACCAATTTTTAGTTCTTATATCTCTCATCATTTATTCCTCCCGTGTGTTTTGAAATGTTGCAATTTGTTCCTAGTTGTGTTATAATATAGTTACTACAATTTCTGAATGATTTTAACAAGTCATTCGACATCGGGCTATCTAGTCCGATTTTTTATTGAAATAATTCCATTTGTTTCACTTTCTCTTTGACATTGATAACTTTTTCTAAAGCTAAGTTATACATGTCTTTTTTTATTTCAAAGCCGTAAGAATGTCTTTTGAGCTCTTTTGCAGCTCTCAAAGTTGTTCCACTTCCAGCAACTGGGTCGATGACAACATCGTTTTCATCAGTAAAAATTTCAATCAACTTTTTCAAAACTCTTACTGGTTTTTGTGTCGGATGTATTTTATTTACTTTTTCAGGATTATCTCTCTGCCATTCAAACCAGTTTAATATCATTTTTTTATTGTTATTGAATTTTGGCAATTTTTCCCTGTAAAGAACGAGGACATATTCAGTAGCTCCAACTATTTTCATGTTAGCTTTTAAAACTTGTGGGCTACTATTTTTAATAAAGATTAACGGTATATGATTATTGAATCCGTATTTTTTCCCATATTCTATTACCATTTGCATTTGCTGGAATGCACAAAATACAATCATACAAGGGGACTTTCCTTTTTCTTTTGGCTCTTTTATAAGCATTTTCGAACAGAAGTGCATAAATTCTGCTATTTTGAAATTGTGATCTGTATCAAAAAATGCTTTCCCTGCCTTGTTGCTTTCTCCATTTTTATTGTCTCCATCAACATACCATTCAGGACTGCTGCCTTACCATTAGGCTAACTGTCCATAACAACTGGCACAAGTTAAAAAGAAATCAGAATCAAACAATAAAAATTTTATAGGAGTCTGTGCCAGCAAGTTTTTAACGACTTTAACTTCTGTCGTGATGTTATAGCTCTCCAATGCTCCCTTTCCGTTTTATCGTAAACGGTTGTCGAATTGTAAACGCTCCACTTGTTTTCATTTTAAAAATAGAAAATTAGGATTTAAAATTAAAAGTTTTAACGAGTTACTTCTCTCACATCTGTTACTTAAATTTTTTAGATTTCTTGCATTAGTTCAAGAAAAAGAGCATTAAAAAATTAGAAACTAGCTATTGTTTCTTCAGTTTCTCTTATTGCTTTTTTGTCATTATTTTTTATAGCTAGCCTTAGTCCCCAGCTTGATGTATATAAAGAACTTTTCTCAACTATTTTATTCCAAGTCAAATCTTTATCTATCATCTTTTTTCTTATATCCTTGTATTTATTCATTTTTTTCACCTCAAAAATAATATACCATATTTCTTGCATTAATGCAAGAAGAAATAAAATAAAAAAAGACTCCTTGTGAGTCTTTTTTCAAACATTATATTTTTTGCACAGAAAGTTATAATATTTAATTTCTATAAAATATTTTGTGAAATTTGAGATTATAATTATTAAAATAAAAAAAATTATAAAATTTTCATAATTATTTATTTCTGAAATATATTTTTCATATAAAAAATACATAGGAATATGGAGAATATATATAGAAAAACTTAGACTTCCTAGATATACAAAAAAATTATTCCCTAAAAAACTACTTACAATGCCATCATCTAAAATTAAAAATACTATTAAAGGAAAAAAACTCAAAGTAACCAAAGTAGAAACATACGGAATTTTAACGTTATATTGGTTAAATAAACTCAAAAAAATAAAATATAAAACAACAATATAAGAATAATATTTTTTTGATTTTAATTTTTTAACCTGTTTTGACAGTTCCATTCCAAATACAAATGTTGCAATATGCATTAATGGAAAATAATTAATAGCATGATGTATAAAGTCTATATTAGAATAATTTATAAAAGAAATATACACATAATATGTATAAAAATTTAATAAAATTGCAATAGAAAAAAACATTTTTGGATATTTTTCTTGAATTTTTTTTAAAAACGGAAATATTATTATTAAAAAACTAAATGTTGATAAATACCATGCAGATGAATTATAATTTAATGCTTTTCCAAAAACCCAGGACTGAATCAAAAATATATGATATATCATTTTTCCGCTAAGTTTAAACAATAATATCAACGAAAAAATGTATAAAGGATAAAATTTAAAAAGCCTTGTTAAATAAAATTTTTTTATATTAATTTCTCTTTTCGAATATGAATATGATAATAAAAAACCTGAAAGCAGAAAAAAGAAATAGACCCATATAGGACCATTCTTAAATATAACTGGAATATTATTATCAAATTTAACCACATGAAAAAAAAGAACACTGAAAGCACCAATAAATCTAAATATTTCAAATTGACTATATTTTTTCATAAAAACTCCTTTTTTATAATTTAATTTATATTTTTAGAAAAATTTTTATAAAAAAAGTATGTTTGATATTCAAATGAATTATTCCAATAACCCCAATCATGACTGCCAAATCTTTCAATATAATCATGTTTTATATCTAAACTTATTAATTTGCTATGTAATTCTCTATTCATTTCAATAAAAAAGTCAGAGACTCCACAATCTATAATTATATTAAAATTTTTGTCTTTAGCAAAATATGCTATATCTTTTATATTGTATTTTTTCCAGTTTCCATTCATTACTTTTTTTATCTCATAATTTTTTTTAATCTTTTCAGGATTTACTCCACCACTCATACTTCCTATATTTCCAAAAATATCAGGATTTTTTATACCAATATACAAAGCTCCATAGCCCCCCATACTAAATCCTGTTATTGCCCTTTGTTTCTTATCTTTTTTAGTTGAATAGTTAGTGTCAATATAATTTACAAGTTCTTTTGAAATAAAAGTTGTATATTTAGAATCCTCTTTTATTTCGCTGTCTATATACCAACTATTATTATCTCCGTCTGGAGAAATATAAATAATACTGTATTTATCAGAAAGTTGTCCAATAGATGTATTATCCGAAAAAGATCTATTTGTAGCTGTCCAACCATGTAATGTATATATTGTACTATAACTTTTGTCTTTAGAATACCCATTAGGTAAAATTACAGTCACTGGAATATCTTTTTTCATTGACTCACTGTAAACTTTAACTTCTTTCTCAATAAAAGAAAAACTTGAAAACGAACAAATAAACAAAAAAATAGTTATTAATTTTTTCAAATCTAATCAACTCCTTTAAATTTTTAATATATTATACCTCATTTGAAAGAAATTTCAAAGAAAAAAGAGCCATTAGGCTCTTTGCAAATTTAAATTATTTATTCTAAAGTTAGTTTCTCTTTTTATCTGTTGTAATAATATTTTTTTTCTATTTTTTCTATTTTTTTTAATTTTTAAACACAAATCATACATATCTTTCGTTATTTCATCTTTTGCACCTTCGAACATAAAATACAAATATTGAGGTTTAAATATTATACTCGCCAATTCATATTTTGTATTTTCTGTAAATTGATTCAGAACAGTTAATTCTCTTATACGTTCTTCTTTATTTTTTTTAAAATCAATCGACAACATATAGCAAACTAACATTATAAGAGGCTCCCATAAAACAAACGCAATCAAAAAAGAAATTAAATCAAATTTTTTTATTTTATAAACTTTTTTTATAACAAAAAATTTTCCTATTTTTCCTAAAACAAAAGAAAATAAAAAAATAATTATTCCTGTTAATATCATCGCTTTTTAGCTCCTTTTTTATTTGGATATGGCATAAAACCAAAATCAAAGAAAACGAATGTATATAAAGATATTGTTATAACATAAGCTATAATTTGCCATACCTCTTTTGAAAGTTTTGTTAGTTGTATTATACCTACAATTTGCAATATTGTCAACAATAAGATTGACATCATTGGGTATACGAATCCTATTTTTGTATAAATACTTTCTTCATATTTTTTGTCCCTAAATTTTTCAATAAAATTAACACCAAAACTGATAAAAGTGATTAAAAGTGATGTTATAAAAACATCTATATTTTCATATTTTAAACAAATTATACAGATATTTATAACATACAACGCCCCTTTGAACGCTTTTATATAGAAGATTCCATCGTTTTTTTTACTTATTCTTTTATGCCACTTAATGATTTGCTGCTCTTCATTTTTTTTGTTAACTTTTTCATACTCTTTTTCTTTTTTGCCCATAAATTCTCCTTCTAATTTTTCGACCAAACTACAGTTTTATTTTCCCTATTTTTCTTCAAAATTATATAATTCTCTCCTTTTATATCATTTTTCTATTTCTCATACTTATTACCATGCTGACTGTTCCTTTGCATGATAATGTTTCCACTTCTCTGTTTTCAACTTTTATGTCGCTATATGCTGCATTATATGATCTCAAAAATAAATTTCCTGTTCCTGGTTCAAAATACACAATTTTCAGATATTTCTTATCTTCATAAAATATTAGTGCTTCTTTCCCGTTTAATGTTCTTATATCCTGATTAGACACATCCACAACTATTATGTCCCCGTGATGATAGTAAGGCTCCATACTGTCGCCTTTTACTCTTGTGGCAAAGTCACTTTTCTTAACATTACCATTAAGTTTTGGAATATTTATATACTCGATGTTGCTTTCTTCAGATTCTATAAGCCCATTTCCAGCTGAAGCCATTCCGTAAAGCGGTATTGTCACAAAACTTTCAAATTTTTCATCTGTTACGTTTGAAGGTTCTGCATTGCCCTTTTTAGGAAAATCTTTTTCTTCAATTAATCCAGCCAATTTATACATTTCTACAACATTCAAACCTAGTATTTCAGATAGCCCTTTGATGACTTCTGCTCTTATTGTTTTTATTTGTCCATTTTCATATCTTAATAGCGAGGATTCTGCATAATCAACTCCTTTTCTTTTCAATAACTCTGATACTTTATCTCTTGCTATGT
Organism: Leptotrichia sp. oral taxon 215 str. W9775; assembly: GCF_000469505.1. Taxonomy (NCBI): domain Bacteria; kingdom Fusobacteriati; phylum Fusobacteriota; class Fusobacteriia; order Fusobacteriales; family Leptotrichiaceae; genus Leptotrichia; species Leptotrichia sp. oral taxon 215. The sequence continues at coordinate 5,238 of NZ_KI272848.1, forward strand.
TCTTTTCTTTTCTTGTATCGCCTATTATTTTTCTTAATTTTTCTTTATCTTCCATTTTTTTACTCCTATTTTTCTTTTATTTACTATATTATAACTTATTTTTTTTGCAATAATGCAAAATATTTTTATTTTTCTCTTGCATTATTGCAATTTATGTGATACACTAATCTTGCAATAGAGAAATTTATAATATTTTTTTGTATTTTAAGTTGCATTTGTGCAATAAAAAGGAGAGATAAAATGACAGAAAAAGAAAAAAAGGAAATGAAGTATATAGCACACGATTGGCTAACAGAAAATGAGTTTGAAATTAATGAAAATTATGAAATTGAATATTCAGAAAAAGAACTAAATAACTTCTTAGTAGAACTTAAAGAAGACGGATATTCTGAAGAAGAAGTAGCACATTTTAAAGATTGTATTGAAAACTTCTCAGAAGAACGTGAGGAAGAAATTTATGATTCAATTCCTTACGAAGAAGAAGGCGGTGGAATTGACTGGTACGAAGAAAATTATAGAACTGAAGTTATAGTTTACACTTCAAAAAAAATAGCTTAGGAGGAATTTATGAATAAAGAAAAAGAGGTATTTGAAAAATTTATAGAAGTCAGAGAACAGAATAAACAAGTCTCTTTGACAATAGAATTTGCAGAAAATGGTTTCTGGATAAGAATTTTTAAAAGAAAAAGAGAAAATAAGCCAGCGAGGTATGCTGATGATGAAATAGTTTTTAATTATAAAGTAGATGAAAATATTGAAAAAACATTTGAAATTCTGCAAGAAAAAATAAGAGAGGTAGGAGAATAAAATGAGAAAAAGAAGAACATTGTCAGGAATAGGAATTGCCGCATTATTTGCAACAGGTGGAGCTGGTAACTTATTTACAGCATTTGTCTTAATGACTATATCATTAACTTGTCTTTACTTCGGCAAGGCATTTGATAGAAAAACATGGGAGTAGGTGTTGGAAATGTTAGAAAATATAAAAGAAACATTCCTTGAGACTTTACACGACTTAAGCTTATCAATAGCTTATCTCAGAGGGCGATGCTTATTGCCTTATGAGACGAAATTAATAGCAAACAGATGTAAGATAAGCGAGTCTGAAGTATACCATGTGCTTGAGACAGCTAAAAAGGAAAAGTGGACACTTAAAAAATAGGAGAACAAATGAAAAAAATAGACAAAATACTTGAACTAAAAGAAGAAGTAGAGGAAATACAGGATGAAATAATATCCTTTCTAGGAACTTCCGAAGAGGAAACAGTAAAAAAGGTGCTAAAGTCAATGAGATATTACAGAGATAGCTGGAAGAAAACATTGGCAGAATTTCAAAAATAAACAGTCAACTAATAAGTTGATTACCAGTGAGGAGGAATAAGATGTATCAAGGATTTGAATTTAAGATAATTGAAAAGAACAATAAAGAAGTTGAATTTCTGAAAAATACAGCAGAAAAGCTCCAGGAACTCAACAGAGAATTGAAAGAGGAAAATGACAGATACAGCGAGCAACAAATGAACGAAATGTATAAATACTATAAAAATGGAGGTTTATTTGAATGAATATATTTGAAAAAATACAAGCTGCAAGAGTTGAATTGCAGGAAATGAATCTGAAAATGGGAGGGTATAATAAGTTCGCAGATTTCAAGTATTTTGAACTTAAGGATTTTCTACCTGAAATAAATAAGATTTTCAATAAATTAAAATTATTTTCTAAATTTGATTTATTAGAAAATGAGGGCATTTTAACAATAATTAATGCCGAAAAAATAGATGAACAAGTAACATTCACAACTCCAAAAGCCGAAATAGTCCTTAAAGGACAGAATGGACTACAAATGATAGGGTCAACACATACTTATTTAAAAAGATATTGTTACTGTAATGCCCTTGAAATAGTGGAAGATGACGCTATAAATGCCACTATTGATAAAGATAAAACAGAGATTAATAAGCCAATTGTTAAGAAACTAAGTTCAGATGAAAGAAGAGAACGTGGATTAAAATATATAGCGAAAATGACAACAAAATATCAAAAGGACATAGATAAATTCTTATTAGGTGTCACAGTTTTAGATGTTGAGGAGTTGACTAATGAACAAGTCAGCGAATTAGCTAACAATATTAAAAAATTAGAAAAAGAAGGTGCTTAGCATGAATAACGTTATATTAATGGGAAGACTAACAAGAGACCCTGAACTGCAATACTCAAATAACGGGACAGCTTTCAGCAAGTTCTCAATAGCTGTTCCAAGAGATTTTAAAAGAGATGAAACAGATTTTATCAATTGTTTGGCATTTGGAAAAACAGCTGAGACAATAGCGGAGTACTTGAGTAAAGGAAAAAGAATAGCGATTGTAGGTAGAATACAAACTGGAAGTTACAATAACAAAGAGGGGCAAAGAGTGAACACCTTTGAAGTAGTTGTAGACAAGTTCGAGTTTGTAGACAGTGCTAAGAGCGAAGAAAATAACAAAAATGTAAGAAGTAATGTCAGAAGCGAGGAAGATTTGGAGGATGATTTTCCTTTTAATTAAGGGGGGGTTAATATGGAAATTTGGAAAGATATTCAAAAATATGAGGGTAAATATAAAATTAGTAATTTAGGTCGTGTTAAAAGCCTTTCAAGGAACATTAAACCAACAGCACCTAAACAGACTCATAAAACTTGTAAAGAAAGGATATTGAAAACTTGCATAGGGTCACACGGATATTATCATGTGAGCTTAGAAGGAAGAAAGCATTGTATACATAAATTAGTAGCGACGGCATTTATTGAAAATCCAAACAAGTATAATTGTATCAACCATAAAGATGGAAACAAATTAAATAATACTATTGAAAATTTAGAATGGTGTGATCATAAAATTAATAATAATCATGCATTTAATAAAAGACTTATAAAAAGTAGTGTAAGAATAAAAGCAAGTTTTTACTTAGATGGCACTATCATGATTTTTAGAAGTAAAACTAAAGCGAGGGAATATCTTAAAATGTCGGAAAAAGAATTAAATGAGGGGTTAAAAAAAGGCGAAAAAAGTGGGATAAAATTAGAATTATTGGAATAAAAGAGGTATTTAAATGACACAAAAAGAAAAAGAAAAAATAGACAGTCTCTTTGGAGATAAAGAAAAGATTGAACGGAATCTAAGCAGGAAGAAAAACACTAACATGACTTCTCCAACTCAAATAATAATAAGAGTTGGAGAAAAGCATGAAAATTGCTACATTGGAAATGATTTCGTGTTTCAAGATACAGAATCAATGGATTTAATCTTTGATTTACTTAATGCTCTTTTACTCAAGGAAGAAAAAGAACTGGAAGAAATCAAAGAAGAAATAGGAAAAATAAAAATTGAATTTGGAGGATAATAGTAATGGAAAAAGAAACAGTACTTGAAATAGAGTTCCAGCCCGTTTTTGACAAATGGGCATGGAGAGTTATAAAAAACAAATTAGAGCCTGGATTTGAATTTGAATATTTAAAAAATAGTAATGCAAATATAATAAGAGTATGTTTTGAATTTTATGTAGATGAGAATTATTTGTTAAGTGCTTTTGAAAAAGAAAAATTAGAAAAATTAATAAAAGGTATCAATGAAAAATATGGAATTAAAAAGAGATGGCGGGCAGAATATGGAAAGATTTATTATTACATGAATGAATTTTTTCAAACAACTTGGATCAGAGATAATCATAACTGTTACAGCAACAAAAAATATGAAATTGGAAATCACTTTAAAACAGAAGCAGAAGCATTGGAATATGCTGAATACATGAAAAAATGTAGCCTTGAATGGCACGAAAAGAGGGAAAATAATGAGTAAATTTTTTGATTATATAAAAAGCAAAGAAAATGAAATAGGAAAAGGGTTTTTCTGCAACATAGAAATAGCAAAAACAGTAAAAGAAGATAAAGTAATAATATATTACAGAAGTTTTTCTTTTAATAAAGAAGAAAATCAGAAAAAAGAAGAAGGATTAAGATATTTAATTGTAAATAATGTTAGAAGTATAGATGTATTTGTTGGTTATGGCGACTTATACATCTCTACTAAACTGGCAGAAAGCTATGTAAAAGAGGGAAAAAGGTTAAAAAAATTATTTGCAATTAAAGAATTAAGAGAATTTGAAAAGAGGAATGAAAATGAGTAGAGAAATAAAGTTTAGAGCTTGGCTCAAAGAAGAAAATAAAATGGTAAATGTTGAAACAATGGATTTTACAGATAAATCAATGCAATATCTTGAAAAAAATGAAATTATTGATGCATATCTTTTAAGAAGAATGATTTTTGAAGATGTAGAATTAATGCAGTATACAGGTCAAAAAGATGAATATAAAAAAGAGATATACGAAGGAGATGTCATTATAGATTGTTCAGAAGATGGAGATTATTACCTAAAACTTATTGGGTTTGGGTATGATGAAAAAGAGTATAGCTCAATAATAAAAGGTTTTAAAGTTGTAAAAGGAATACAATTAGATTTATATTTTGAAGAAAATAAATTTCAGGGAAAGCATGCTTATTTATTAGAAAAATATAAAATCAAAATCGATAATGAATGTATCCATTTTCAAGTAATAGGGAATCAGCACGAAAATGTGGAACTGTTAGAATTACTGGAGGAATAACATGGCTAGGAAGTTGAAAGTAAAGAAAATTAAATTATCTGCTGAAGAGAAAAAAATAATTGAAGAAACAATTGAAGAAAATTACAGTTATTATGTTCTCAATTATGCACTTCATACAGTTATGAAAGTGTTTATGACAGAATTTAAAATAAAAAGGCAGATAGAAAAAGGAAAAGTAGACCATATTAATTATATGTTGTTAGATTACGGATTCCCGGAATGGTCAGACATAATAAATAGAACTGACAGAGCATTGGAGAGGTTATTTAATATCGAGGATAAAGAGCCTTTAAAAAATGAAAAAGTTATAAAGGTTTTTGAACTAACTCATGCATTATTTTACAGGGATTTGATAAAACAATTTGGAAATTATATAAAAAGTCCTTGCAAAGAGATAACAGAAGCTTTTACTTTAGCTTTCAGAATAATTGCTTGCTATGACACAATAAGAGATTGCATCTACTCAGAAAAATTGAAACTTAATAAAAAAGACAAGATGTATATTAAAACATTAGTCACAAAATTTTCTAAAATAAGAAAAAAGATATTAGAAGAAGCAATCTCAGTTGCAGAAGATTCAGGACTGAAAATTGCTTAAAAAAGGGGAGATAAATATGAAAAATAAAGAAAAAATATTAAAACTTTTATATAAAATCAAGGCGGAACAAGATAAAAGGAGAGCATAAATGAAAGCAATTATATATGCCAGAGTTAGTACTGAAATGCAGGAAGAAGGACGTTCACTTGAATTTCAAATAAGAAAATGCGAAGATTTTTGTAAAATGAACGGATATAAATTAAAAGAAATTATACAGGATGTAGAAAGTGGAGGAAATGACAATCGTGAAGGCTTTCTTAAACTACAGAAAGAAATACAAAAAAAATCTTTCGATGTACTTGTAGTTTATGAAAGTTCCCGTATATCCCGTGTAACTCTGACTATGTTAAATTTTGTTTTAGAATTACAGAAAAGCAATATAAAATTTGTTTCTATCTCACAATCTGAAATAAATACAACAACTCCTACTGGAATGTTATTCTTTCAAATCTTTGCAGTATTAGCCGACTATGAAAGAAAACAAATATCAATGAGAATAAAATCAAATAAATGGGCAAGGGCAAAAGCTGGAATATGGCAAGGTGGAACAGTTCCACTCGGTTATAAAAAAGATGAACAAAACAACATTGTAATAGATCCTGAAACTTCAGAGGATGTCATAAGCATATTCAATACTTATTTATCTACTAGAAGTATCAGTGAAACGGCAAAAATCTTTAAAAGAAAGCCAGCTTCAATACAATGGATTCTAAAAAATGAATTTTATATAGGAAATCTTATGTACGGCAGAAAAGAAAATAATATTAATACAGGCGAAGTAAAAATAAATAAAGAAGTAACAATATTCAAGGGAAATCATGAAGCTATAATAAGCGATGAAGTTTTTAAAGAAGTGCAACAGCAAATGCTATTTAAACAACGTGTATTGCCTTCTGAAAATAAACTTCTTTTTACAGGAATCCTAGAATGTCCTTGCGGTGGTAAAATGTTCAAAAATAACACTAATTACAGATGTGAGAAATGTAAGAAAACAATTTCTGTAAACAAAGCGGAGAATTTCATAATACATAAACTGTTAAATTTAAAAGAATTGGAATTTTTAAATGAAAAGCCTAAACTGGAAAAATATTTAAAAGATAAAGAAAATTTGGATAAGCAGATTAAGAAAATAGACAGGGAAAGAACTAAATATTTAGAATTATTTGCAAAAGAATTGATAAGTGAACTTGAGTTAAATGAAAAACTAGAAGAATTAAAAAGCAGAAAGCAAGTCTTTGAAGAATCTATAGCCGATATTGACAGAATAATAGAAGATAAAACAATAAGCGAAGAAAAGCTTGATAATATAAAAATCTTAAAAGAAGTACTTGAAAATATGGAAGATACAGATAGATATAATTTATTTCTGATGTTCCGAATGTTAATTAAAAAAGTGAAAATAAAAAAATATCAACCTATTGAAGTGTTGATATTACTAAATTAGCCTGTATTTGAATATGGGCTTTTTTGGTGCGAATG
>NZ_KI272849.1:0-3552 GCF_000469505.1 Leptotrichia sp. oral taxon 215 str. W9775
TCCCTGAAGATAAGGGACCTGACCAGCAGATAGTGGTAATGGATGAAAGGGCATTGAACTTTGATTTTGATAAATCAGTAGTAAAACCACAATACTTTGAAATGTTACATAAATTTATAGAATATGTAAACTTCAATGACTACGAAGTAGTAATAGAAGGACATACAGATTCAAAAGGAACAAATGCTTACAACATGGCACTTGGAATGAGAAGGGCACAAAGTGTAAAAGCTAAGTTGCTGGAATTTGGAATGGATCCAAGCAGAATAGTGGGAACAGTATCAAAAGGAGAAGAAGAACCGGTAGCAACAAACACAACAGACGAAGGAAGAGCACAAAACAGAAGAATAGAATTCAAGCTTTCAAGAAGAGGAAGCCAGCAGTAATAATAAATACAGAATTCTGAGAAAGAGAGAAAGAAAGTTATGAATAATAATTTAAAGAGAATAGAGAAAGAGCTGAGAGCTTTTGCAAAGAAATGCAAAGATATAAAATATAATTCAGCATTGCTATTTTCGTTTCTAGTTACAGGATCATTATCTCTTTCAGCTAATGGGAAAGATGATGTAGAAACAGCAAAAAGAGGACTTCAGACATCAATAACAGACATGAAGAAGTTATTTAAGGAAGCAAAAGCTGAAAATGATAAGCTGATGAAAGATTCAAACCTTGAATTAGTGCAGTTAATGGAACAGGGAGACCATGTAGTAAAATCACCATGGAGCTCATGGCAGTTTGGGATAAATGGATTTTATAACAACTGGAGAGGAACTTATAAAGGTAGAGGAGATAAAGCTGACAAATATGCATATGAAGGGATTTTAACAAGGGATACAAATTTATTTAATAGATATGTACCTGTATCAAGTTCTAACTACAGTTTACTTTCTACAGGAAGTGATCCAAGGTCAGCTTCATCAAATTTAAGAAACGGAATTAAAAGCTATGGTCTTTCAAGTACTAGACTGACTGAGGAACCGCCTTTAGAAATATCAGTAAATGCAGGAATAAATCCTAAAAGTGTTAATAAGGTACCTCTAAATATTACTGCTAAAGTTGCAAATGCAGTTACATTACCTGAAACTGTAAGCTTTAGTCCAATTTTACCTGATATACCGGTTATAAACTCGCCAAATGTAGTTATAAAAGATGTAACATTATCACCATTATGGAATGCTGATGGCCCTGTACCGGATACACAGTACATATATAAAAGTGGAACTAATGTTATAAAAGCAGGTTCTACTTATAACCTTAAGACAGATTATCAAAATCCAGGATTTGGAACTTATAATAGAACAAAAACTTTCTCTGCTAATGAAGTTTTAAAAACCTCAGATGGTGAAGATTATACAGCAGCAAGTGGATATGCTGCAAGAGGTGGAATGAGAGACTACACTTATGGTGCAATTTTTGAATTCATAGGTGGAGATCATACAATAGAAGGATTAACATTAGAAGTAGATACAGTTAGAGATAGAAATGGAACTATAATAGAAGGGGTTAGAGCAATTTCGACTGATGGTAATAATAATTTAAAAGTTCGTAATAAGTCAAATATTAAATTATCAGCAGATAAAGTTGTTGGATTTGCAACAGACGAAGATCCAAATGGAGCAGGGAATTTACGTCAACTAATAAATGATACAGATGGATTAATATATTCTACTGGAAAACAAAATGTTAGCTTTATACTTGTAAAAGAGCAAGATAACCCAGCTGCAACACATGAGCATATAAATAATGGTAAAATCATTATGGACGGAGACGAATCTTATGCTTTTGCTTTTAGTAAAACAAATGGGGTTCACCCAAATGTATATATCACTCATAATATAAACAATGGTGAAATAGTTATGGCAGGGAAGGAAAACTATGGATTTGCACTTGGAGCAGGAAGAGTTTATAAAGTAGCAGATTCATATATTGACAATACTGCAGGTGGAACTATTTCAATGCTAGGTAATAAGTCTATGGCTATTATCGCCCAGAGTGATATGGATCATGCAAATAATGCTGGAACGATAAATATTGCCGGAAGTGAATCATATGGTATGTACACAGAAAGTGCAACTTCCATGACAAATACAGGAATTATTAATATAGCAGATTATACAAAGAATTTCACTAGTAGCAATGCTGGTGGAAAATGGCTGGATAATAAAGAATATTCTGCTACTAATGCTAAAAAATCAATAGGTATCGCTTCTGGTAAAGTGGGATCAACAATAACTAATGCCGGAGATATTAATATAAGTACAGGAGAAAACAACATAGGAGCTTATACAAATATAGGAAATGTTGTTAATAGTGGAAATATTAATATAACAGCTGGAGAAAATATAGGAATGTATGTTGCTGGAACAGGAACAGGAACTAACACTAATACTGGAAAAGTTACAGTAACTTCAGATGGTTCTATTGGAATGATGACTACGGGAACAGGAACATTGACTAATGCCGGAGAACTTACTGTTACTGGTGGAAATAATGCAGCAAATACAAGAGGAACTATCGGAATGAGTGCCGGAATTGGTTCAACGATTGATAGTTCAACTGGTAAGGCAACAATAGATGTAAAAGGGGATAAATCTACAGGAGTTTATTCTGATGGTACGTTGAAACTTGGAGAGTCTACTGTTAAAACAAGTGATAAAGCAGTAAATTATTTTGCAGGCAATAATGGAAAGATTGAAATAGTTGCAGGTAAAACTTCAACGGCTACAACAGGACAATCATCTTTATTATTCTATACAGAAGGAAATGGAAAAATTCTTGTTAATGGAACTATGAATGCTACAATAAAAGGTGGAACTACTCCAGCATTAAGAGGAACAGCATTCTATTATAAATCACCAGGAGCATCGTATGGAGTATTTGATAAAGATACAGTAAAAAATTATTTTGATACAAGTTTTGGAAATGGAGCAGGAACAAGTACTCTTAACAACTTGACATTGAATATGGAACAAGGTTCAAGATTATTTGTGGCTTCAAATGTAGCGATGAATTTATCTGATACAGATGCAACAGCATTAATGTCTCAGGTAACAACACAGAAACCTCTTATAACTGGTTCTAATGATTATAAGACATTTATGCTGTATTTAAGTAAATTAAATATAAATCAGGCAGTTAATTTAGACAATCCTAATGATGCATATAATCAGCTTGAAATTGCAAATTCAACTGTTGAAAATGCAAATAATATAGCAGGAACTCAAAATAGACAAGTTGGAATTGCACAGGAAAATGGAAATGACACAAATGGAGACGGATATAATGCCAATAAAGTGACGTTGACTAATACAGCAACTGGATCAATTAATTTAACGGGAGATGAATCAACAGGTATATATGCTAAAAGAGGATTGATTTTCAATGACGGGCAAATATCTGTAGGTAAAAAATCTACTGGAATATACATAGTTGAAGATGACCGTAGTCCTGCGACAGCAGTTGCCGGAGCAAGAGCTATAAATAGTTCGACAGGAGTAATCACAATAGGCGAAGATTCAACAGGAATGTACTATAAAGTTGATCCTGATAATG
>NZ_KI272849.1:3652-5361 GCF_000469505.1 Leptotrichia sp. oral taxon 215 str. W9775
CTGATAATGCTGATGGAAGAGGAACTAATACAGCAATTGGTGGTGGAATAGTAAATGATGGTAAAATAGAATCAGCTGCTAATAATGTAATAGCAATGTCATTTGACAGTCCATATGGTTCTAAAACTATGGAAAATTCAGCAACAACAGGAGTAATAGATTTACAAGGACAGAATTCAACAGGAATGTTTGCAACAGGAGCAGGAACATACACAGCAGTAAATAACGGAACAATAAAATTAGCTTCTTCGTCTAATGTAAATACACCTAATATAGGAATGTATACTGATAAAGATACAATAACATTGGAAAATAATGGAACTATAGAAGGTGGAGACAAGACAGTTGGAATCTATGGATATAATGCTAATTTAGGAGCAACTTCTACAACTAAAGTTGGCTCTGGAGGAACAGGCGTATACTCTCTAGGTGGAAATGTTACAATAAATGGTGGAACATTATCTGTTGGTGAGAATGGAACTACTGGTTCAAATGATGCAGTGGGAGTATACTATGTAGGACAAGGTGGAACAATAACATCTAATGCATCTGATATTAAAGTTGGAAATAGTGCATACGGATTCGTTGTTCAAAATGAAAATGGAACAGGAGTAACATTAACAACAAATACTCCAAACGTTACATTAGGAGAAGATGCAGTTTATGTATACTCAAATAACAAAGCCGGAACAGTAACAAATAACACAACTTTAACTTCTACTAGCGGAGGAAACTATGGAGTTTACAGTGCTGGTACAGTCACAAATAATGCAAATATTAATTTTGGAACTGGAACTGGAAATGTTGGAGTTTATAGTATCCTTGGAGGAACAGCAACAAATAATGCTGCAATAACAGTAGGTGCATCAGATACAGCTGCTGAAAAATTTGGAATAGGAATGGCTGCTGGATATAGAACAACAGATTCAGGAAATGTAATCAATGGTCCTGCCGGAGTTATTAATGTAACTGGAAAAGATAGTATAGGAATGTATGCAACAGGAGCTTCATCAACAGCAACAAACAAAGGTACAATAAATCTAAGTGCAGAAAATACAATAGGAATGTACCTTGATAATGGAGCAACAGGAGTAAATGAAGGAACAATAACAACAGTTGGATCACCTAAAGGAGTAAAAGCAGTTGTTTTAAGTAATAATTCAAAATTAATAAATAGAGCAGGAGCAACAATAAATATTAACTCTCCTGAAGGTTTTGCCGTATTTAGAGTAAATTCTCCAGAAACTAATGTAACAATAGTAAACTATGGAGATATAACAGTTAGCGGTGGAGCAGAAAGAGATGGAGCATTTGATCCTACTGGAGGAAAAGAATTAGAAAAAACAGTTGCAGGTGTAACATTAAAATCTCCTAAGGGAACTAATGATATTAATGTTACAGTAAATGGAACTCCAATAACAAATGTTGAAAAAGTTACTGATCCGGTTGGAACTAGAGGAGATGCGTTAATATCTAATTTAGGAATGTACATCGATACATTAAGAGGAACTAATCCAATTAACGGATTAAGCCATCTTAATGTGAAAAAAGCAGAATTACTGTATGGAGTTGAAGCTGCAGAAAACTCAACTTCAAAATACTTTGAAGTTTCAGGAAATATTTTAAAACCTTATCAGGATGCTATGAGAACAGCTCCTCAAGGAATAAAATGGAATCATAATTCAGCTGCTTTAACTTGGATGGCATTA
>NZ_KI272849.1:5461-6094 GCF_000469505.1 Leptotrichia sp. oral taxon 215 str. W9775
ATAATTCAGCTGCTTTAACTTGGATGGCATTACCGACAGTTGATTCAAACGGTATACCTGTAAAAGTTGGAATGGCTAAAATACCATATACAGCTTTTGCTGGAAATGAACCATCACCTGTAGAAGTAAAAGATACATATAACTTCTTAGACGGATTAGAACAGAGATACGGAGTGGAAGAATTAGGAACTAGAGAAAATCAGTTATTCCAAAAATTAAACTCTATCGGAAACAACGAAGAAACATTATTCTATCAAGCTACAGATGAAATGATGGGACACCAATATGCAAATGTACAGCAGAGAACACAAGGAACTGGAAGATTAATAGATAAGGAAATCACATATCTGTTTAAAGAATGGGATACTAAGTCTAAACAGTCAAATAAAATAAAAGCATTTGGAATGAGAGATGAATACAGTACAGATACAGCTGGAATAATCGATTATACAAGCGATGCATATGGATTTGCATACTTACATGAAGATGAAACAGTAAAACTTGGAAACAGTTCAGGATGGTATGCGGGAGCGGTACATAACAGATTTAAGTTTAAAGACATAGGAGGATCAAAAGAAAATCAGACTATGTTAAAACTGGGAATCTTCAAGACAATGTCACCAGTAACAGACC
>NZ_KI272850.1 GCF_000469505.1 Leptotrichia sp. oral taxon 215 str. W9775
CTAATAACGATGCAGTTAACTTAGGTCAGTTAAATACTGCAATAAATAATGCAGGAGCAGCCGCTACAATCAAATACAAAGCAAATGGTGGGGCACCTGAAACAGTTAAGTTGTCAGACGGACTTGACTTTGTAAATGGAAGCAATACAACAGCAACAGTTGGACCAAATGGAGTTGTTAAGTACGATGTAAACTTAGGAACACTGGCAGTTGGAGCTGACGGAAAAGCCGGAGCTGATGGAAAAACTGGAGCAGACGGAACTGTAGGAAAAGATGGAATAGCGACTACACAGGATGTAGCAAAAGCTATAAACAGTTCTGCATGGAAAGTAACATCAACTGCATCAACAGGAACAGTTAATACTCCTTCAGTTGAAGATGTAAAAAATGGAGATACAGTTAAATTTGATGCAGGAGACAACATTGAAATTACACAAAATGGAAAAGACTTTACTTTCGCAACTAAGAAAGACGTTAAATTTGACAGCGTAACTATTAATAATGGTGGACCAAAATTAAGTGCTACCGGAATAGATGCGGCTAACAAGAAAATAACAAATGTTGCAAATGGAGATGTAACAGCTACAAGTAAGGATGCAGTAAATGGAAGTCAACTTTACGGATTAAGCAAAAATACTGTAACTGTTTCAGGAGACAGTACATCTACTACGCCTCAAACTCTTGATCAAAATGGTGGAATTAAATTAGGAATTAAGAGTGGAGATACTCAATACCTGACTTCTACTGCCACAGGAACTGACATTACATTAGATTTAACACCGGATGCTAAAGCTAAGATAAATAAGGTAGCCACTCTTTCAAGCAACACTATCTCACTTGGAGGAGATAATGGAACTACTAATACTCAGGCTTTAGACAAAACT
>NZ_KI272851.1 GCF_000469505.1 Leptotrichia sp. oral taxon 215 str. W9775
ATGGAAGCAAGAGTACATTCCAGGCGTATGTAACTCACCAGAGGGCATTCAAGGAACAGGATTTGAGCTTTGAAGCGGCATATACAGGACTGTCAAATGCCAAGTTTACAGTAAAAGGAATAGGGCTGTCAAAGAACCAGACATGGGTAGGGGCAGGAGTTCTTACAGAAGTAAATCCAGGATTTGCATGGTATGTAAACTACGATGGAAAGATAGAGAAAAAAGGAAGAAATAACGTATTTACAACTGGTCTGAGATTTAGTTTCTAGTTAGTTATAAATAAAATTAATACTTAAAAATAAGAAACGGGATTAAAATAGATTTTATTCTAAAAAATCCCGTTTTCTTTGTATATATGTTATAATTAAAGTAAAGAGTTTAAAAAGAATAAATTTGAAAAATTGATATAATAAAAAGAATGGAGGATAAAATAAATGAAAGTATTGCATGTGCTGGCACAATTGCCTGTAAAAACAGGAAGTGGAGTTTATTTTACAAATGTCATTGAAGGACTGAAAGAATATGGGGATATAGAACAGGCGTGTATTTATGGTGTTACAAATGAGTATGATATAAATATATTAGACAAGGAAAAACAGTTTGAAGTAGTTTTTGAAAGTGAAAACATTCCTTTTCCAATAGTAGGAATGAGTGATATTATGCCTTATCCCAACACACTTTATCATGATATGACTGACGAAATGTTTGACCAGTGGAAAAGTGAATTTCTAAAACAATTAAATCTCGCAAAGGAAAAATTCAATCCTGATGTGGTGCTGACACACCATTTGTGGATACTTTCCTCAATGGTAAGGGAAGTGTTTGCAGATAAGAGGGTAATTGCAGTGTGCCATAATACAGATATAAGACAGGCCAAGCAAAATGTACATTTGAAAGATAAGCACATACACTACCTGAAGGATGTGGACAATGTCCTGGCATTAAGTAATATGCAATTTAAAGATATTGAAGAAGTTTTTGGAATAGATAGTAAAAAAATAATAGATATAGGTGCAGGATACAATGAGAAAATTTTCTATCCTCTGGAACAATATCCAAAAAAGGAAAAGGAGGAATTAGTATACGCAGGGAAATTTGATGATTCCAAAGGATTTTATGAATTAATTAAGGCATTTAGGAAACTGGAGGAAACAGATAGCGGAATAACTATAGAGCTGATAGGAAATATAAATGACCAGAACAGGGAAAGAATAAAAAAAGAAATAGGGGATTCTAAAAACATTAAAGTTTACAATGCTGTATCCCAGAAAGAACTGGCAGATATAATGAGAACAAAAGATATATTTATACTGCCTTCATATTTTGAAGGGCTTGGGCTTATAGCTGTTGAAGCGCTTGGAAGTGGTCTTAGGGTAGTGGCTACAAAAATAGATGGTCTGATTGAACTTCTGGGAAAAGAACTGAATGTGGATGAAATTATAGAATATGTTGATATGCCTACAATTTACGATACAGATAAGGCTGTGGAAGAGGAAAAGCCTGCATTTGTACTAAGATTGGCAGATAAAATAGAAAAAATGATAGAACGTACAAGGGAAAAAAGAGAAATAGATAAGGATTTGCTTGAAAAAATTCACACAAAATCATGGAAAGCTAAAATAAAAGATATAAAAAATGTGCTGTGTGAAAATCAGAAATAAGAAAATAATTTAAGAGAAAAGAAAATTATACGAAGATTACTTTTAATCTGTGAAAAATTTATAAAGAGAAATCATAAAAAAGAATTTGCTTTTTTTCATTTAAGTGGTAATATTTTATTGAATTAAATTACAGTACAAAATGAAAGGTGAAAAAAATGAATTGTGAAAAACTGTCGTTAAATGAAAGATTAAATATATTGAAAATGATTCTGTATTTTGATGAAAGCGGTCTGAAACTGTCGGATATTGCAGGAACTATGGAAATACCCAAAGCGGATGTGAGAAAAGATCTGGAGATTATGTCGGAAGAACTGAAAAAAGACGGGATAAAACTGATTTATGAAAATTATAAAGGGTATAAACTAACAGGAAATAAAGGAGATCTTCTTGTAAAAAGGGTTGGAATAATAGAAAACATTATTAGGGAACTAAAGGAAACAGGAGATTTTTTCAATAGTGAAGATTCTGGAACATGGCATAGTGAGGAATATTTTTACGGATATATAAAATATGAAAATTTGGAAATAACAAGAGATTTTCTGGAACTTATCGGGAAGGAACTTGAATTAGAAATACACCAGGAAAATTATAACAGAGTATTTTCCTATATTTTAATGCTTATTAATTTTGAAGAACTTTATGACAATAAGGAAGAACTTCTGACAAGAAATTTTCTTTTTCATACTCCAGAATATCTTGCTGTTGAACGTATTTTAGGGAAATTATTTAAAGAAAATGACAGGAAAGAAAGTCCAAAGAAAGCTAAACTTCTTTTGATTACTGATTTGATCATGGGGATAAATATTAGTGGACTGAAGGATGATATATTTTATAAATGGATAAATGAGGAAGCTGTTACAGAAGGAATTATAGATAAAGTCAGTGATATGATAAATCTTAACCTGAGGGAAGATAAAATACTTATTACAGGGTTTATTGATAATCTGAAGTTTTCAATATATAGAATAAAAAATGATATTCAGATAATAAATTCAGTATTTAAGGATCTTATACTAAATAAGGATAAAAATATTGAAATTGTAAAAAAGGCAGTAGAAGAAACTGAGAAGGAATTTAAAATAAATTTTACTGAATATGAACTAGCTGCCATGGCTTATTTGGTAAGGGCTTCAATTAAAAGAACAAAGAGAAATAATATAAAGAAAGTTCTGCTAATTTGCGGATTAGGATATGGAAGTTCAAAAATACTTGAAGAAAGCCTGAAGGAAAACTATGAACTGGATATAGTTGATGTAATTCCATATTATCTTGCAGATGATCTTATACCGGCATATAAGGAAGTTGATTTTATATTATCAACGATAGAAATCCATAGACAGTTTGAAGTTTCCTATGGAATTCCGATTATAAAAATTAATCCTGTAATGCAGAAGGAAGACTTTGAAAAGCTTGCAGAATATGGTATAGAAAAAAATAAAACGAGCGTATCCTTAAAAAAATTAATTTCCATAATAGAAAATAATACAGAAATTAAAGACAGGCATAAACTTATTGACAGTTTGAAAAATGAATTTGAAGACAGAATTATAAATGATATTCAGAAGACAGGATATACATTGAAAAAATTACTGAAAAAAGAAAATGTGAAATTCATAGATGAGGCAGAAAACTGGAAGGAAGCAATATTTCAATCTGGAGATTTACTTGTATCAAATAAAAAAGTCACTTCAGAATATGTGCAGGAAATGATAGAACTTGTTGAAAAGCATGGACCTTATATTGTATTGGAAGAAGGGATTGCCATGCCTCATGCGGGAATATCTGAAAATGTCCTTGAAACAGGAATTTCCCTGCTTGTAGTTAATGAAAAGGTTTCGTTGCCTGAAGGAAGAAATGCCAATATATTTTTAAGCTTTGCGGCAAAAAATAAAAATGACAATATAGATATAATGAATGACCTTTTTGAACTTATAACAAAGTATGAGTTTATAGATAAAGTTTCAAAAATGAAAAACTACAGTCAGCTTGAAACATATCTTGAAGAAATAATAAAATAATCTGCAAAAATTGTAAAACGAAATGTCCTTACATCAGAGAAGAAATACTTTAAAATGATAAGAGAAAGAGGTGCTTATGAAAAAAATAATATTATTATTGGGGATTCTTGCGGTAATGAATATGAGTGCAAAAAGCCGAAGTGAAATGATAAGGGAAGATTTGTCAAAATTGGGAATTTCACAGGAAATAATAGTAAAAACAATAGAATTGGATAGAGAAATGACCAATGTAGCAGCTGAACCTGATATGGAAAAAGTAGGAAATGTGGTATTAGAAAGTGAAAAACTGCTAAAAAAGAATGAGAAAAATTTTGTACTGTCAGAAAATTTGATAAATATTTACAATGCAGTTGGAAAAAGTGATGCTGAAAAATTAAATAATTTAAAACGTTATGAAAAATACAATCCTCATGAAGTTTCAAAGTTATTTTTTTCAAATATGTATTATTCCAATAAAGGAGATATGGAATCTTTTGATAAAAACTATGAAAAACTTAAAGAGAAGTATCCTGATTATTTAATTACAAGAATTGCTGTAACATATGTGATAGGAAGAGATGCAATCTGGAATGTTATGAAAAACGATGAAAAAGCAGCACTTGCAACTTTAAATTCTATTATGAAGATGTGTGATGATAAGGTAAAAACAGAGGAATCACGTATTTCTGATGAGCATGCATGGGCATATAAATTAACAATGGGATGGTTTGCAATAAGTTATTATCTGAATGAAAATAGGACACAGGATGCAATTGACTTTTATTATAAAAATTTTGAAGGGAAAAATAAGCCAAGTGAAGAGATATTATATTACAATAGACATCAGAACTGGTATATAAAATCAGAACTGGCAAAGGCAAATAAAAATGATTTTTATAATAATAAGAAAGTGTTTGAAAAAAATATGGATAAAATAAAAATGATGTAATTAAGTGAGATAATTTTTGAAAATTACTTGACAAAACAATAAAAAATTTATATAATAGTCACGTTGCCGCTTTAGCTCATCTGGTAGAGCAGCTGACTTGTAATCAGCAGGTGGTTGGTTCGAGTCCGACAAGCGGCACCACTAAAAATGAATATTATTAAATGAGATAAATAAATGGCAGATTATGGATATATCTGTCATTTTTATTTATGTATTAAAAAATATAAAATTCCTTTAACGCAAGAAAAATCTTATAGTTGCATTCTTAAGGTAAATGTGCTATAATCAAATGAAAATAAATATAAAATTAAATTATTTGGAGGTAAGGTAGAAAATGGCAAAAGCTAAATTTGAGAGAAGTAAACC
>NZ_KI272852.1 GCF_000469505.1 Leptotrichia sp. oral taxon 215 str. W9775
CAGTTGTATTTTGATTACTTTTACTTGCTGAAATGCTTCCACCGTTTCCAGTTGTCTGTATCTTATGCCCATAACCAATTGTAGCCCCTGCATTTATTCTTCTGCTTAAACTGCTTGAGCTATAACTGTTATGAAGTTCCACAGCTTCCTTCTGAATGTTTGCCACATTATTGTAGATGAATGTTCCACCCTGTGCCTGTGTTCCCTCTAAGCAATAATAGAGGGACAATTCCCCTATTATTACCTTACCTTTTTTTATTCCCTGAGTTCAAACTTTTTTGTATTATTTTAATATAACAGTTCTTTAGCTTTTCGCTAAACTATCACTCAGAAATGAAGAAAACTTTATTATATGTTTATAATATCCCCAGATACTGAAACATCTTTTAACTCCTCAAGTTCCGGATTATATCTTTTAATTAAATCTGTAACATATTCACTGAAATTCATTCCTGTTTCCTTTAAAGTCCTGTTCTCTCTGCTGTAATGGTATACTTTTAAATCATTATCCCTTGTAGTTATAAAAATGTATTCAGAATTACTTTTTAAGTCAATTATAAAAGGTTTACCATCTCTTCCTTTTCCACGAAATTTATCTTTTTGTACATATTCCTGAAAATCATATTGTAACACTATTCTTTCTCTTATACTCCAGTCATTATATAATGACAATTCTTCTTCTCCTAACAATCCTCCCAAACTTTTTCCTGCTATACTTAAAAATTCCCTGAAATCTCCCTTCACTTCTATATCATATAATTCTTCTATTCCTCTTATCTCATCATCATTGTATCCTGTAAATTCCTTCCTGTTCTTTTCAAGATATCTTTCAAGAAGGATAAAAAGCTCAGAGTGTTCTTTTCTTTCTGAAGACATGTATTCCCTTATTTCCTTTAATCCTGTTATTCTTTTTTCAGATGTATCACACTGCACCAAAAGTTCTCCTACAGTGGAAAAATCTAGTGTAGGTTTTAATTCAGAATTGTATGTTTCTACTAAATCAACCATATATTCATTAAAATTCATTCCAGTATCCTTTATCTTTTCTTCATTTTCATCAAAACAGTATACCTTTAAATCATCATCTACTGTCCTTATATAAAAATAATAGTTTTCCATTTCTATTGAAAATATGAATGGCTTTTTCTTCAGTTCATCATAAAATACTTTTTCTTCAAAATCTTCATCATCTATAAATCCAAAATAATTCATCCTTAAATAGGACTCCATATCCCAAGTTTGCCTATATAAAATAATAGGATCATCTCCAAGTAAATCTCCATCACATCTTCCGGCATATTTTAAGAACTCCCTGAAATCTCCTTTTGCTTCTATATCATACAGTTTTTCAATTTTAGTTATTTCTTCTTCACTGTATCCTATTGCCTTTCTTTCATTTTTTTTCAGATATTCTTTTAGTATATCCATGTATCTTTTATTCATCTTGTCTTCCTTTCCCTTACGGATTTATTCCTGTTGTTCCTTCATAAATGGTTATTCTCATATCAGGATTATCTTTTGCAAAATCAAACATTGAAGAATTACAGTTTGGACACATACCTCTCACTTCTTTTGATGTATTTTGAACTCCGATATCTACTTTTACTTCCTTACCTGAATAATTATCCTGAATATAACTTGCCAGTTTCTTCTCTGCATGGTTCAGATTCCATACTTTATTCCCATTTTTAGAAATCCCTGTATATGTTTTTACTGATTCACTGTCCTTAATAATAACCTTGTACTTTCAATATTTTTCTGTTGTTATAAATTATAATAATGTCCTTCTTCTCTATTGTTAATTTTCTGATAATGACTAATTTAAAAGATAACTTGGATTCTGCTTATCCCAATCTCTATTCCTTATCCCAAGATTTTGGATATATTTTAAATTTAATCAGCATTAAAATAATAGGAGTAAAAAGCAAAGTTTTTATAAATTTAGCAGCTAACATTTCTTCAAAGATATTAAATTCATCTTTACCATATTTATTTATATATTTTTTAGATTTTTCCAATTTAATTTTTTGAGAAAAAATTTTTTCTATCTCTTCTTTTGTTAAATTAAATTTCTTTTTATTATTATCTGAATAATTAATATAAAAATATTGGTTATTTTCCATTTTCCCTATTAAATAATTTTTATCCTGATTTGAAATTTCTTCTACAACAAAACAATCTAAATTACCTTTTGACTCACATATAAATACTGAATAAAAAGGATTGGGTCCACTTTCAAGATGATAGTATTCATTTATATCCATAAAAGTTTTTTGTATAATTTCTCCTTTAAAATAACTTTCAAAACAAAAAATAACCAGCAGTACTACAAATAGTTTAACAAAAATCTCAAATTTTTTCATTTTAATCTCCCTAACTGTCACAGTTTACTTTTTTTGATAAAATATACATATGCTCTTTTGTAATATTTTTACATCAATACATTTTCAAAATATTAAAAAATAGGATTAATATATTTGTATTTGAAAGGATTTTCCTCACTAAATCTTATTCTTTTATTTTTATAATATACATAATACTATTTAATATATTCAACAGTATATATAAAAGTATACTACCAAAAAAAGTTACCAATTCATAAAATGAAATTATTTCAGATATATTTTCTTCATTAAATGAATTCCCTCCAAATATATTTATAAAATCAATACTTTTTTGATATTTAATATCTTTTCCAAATTTTTCTTCTACCTCTTTTTTGGTTAAATTGAATTTATAATCTTTCTCGTCATTTGAATTTATATAAAAATATCCTTTACATAATCCTTGTTTACTTAACTCTATATATCCTACAATATATTTAAAATTATTTGTCCATATTATTTTTTCTATCCCTTCACATAATAAATAACCTGTACTATTAGTAGTATATTCATATACGGACAATGTTTCATCTTTTAATGCCATTCTTTCTAAGCTAAAGTTGTTATTAATTTTTTCATGTGTATTTTGGATATATTTTTTTCTTTTTATTTCATTAATACAACTATAAGAAGAATATATATATACAAAAACAATGGACATAACTATAAAACAAAGCTGTTTCTTCATTTCTATTTTTTTCCTCCTATCTTCTCTTTTGCTTCTTTTATCCTCATATTTATAGAATCTGTTATTTCTTTCAGCATTATATCTTTATCCTTGTTCTTGAATCTTCTCTGTATATTTCATGATTTTTATAATTTGTAAGTAAGTTATATTTATTTCTAAGTTCTCGTTTATCTGGAAGAGCATTTTTCAAATCAAAAGATTTTGAAAACTCATCATATAATTTATGACGCTGTTAAAACCGTTTAATACAAATATATTCTAAAAAATAATATTAATGATCAAAAGTCAATCTTCTGATTTTTCCTTGCTTTACAAATAGTATATCTATTTCACGTTTTAAATTATATATTTTATTATTAGCCTTGTCTTTTATGACAGTTTCAAATATAAATTCATTTTCCATATATGGTCCAGAAGATATGTTATATTTTTCATTCTTTTCTCCTAAAATCCAGAGCAAATCATTATTAATAGGATATTCAAAAATATAACTGTTGATATCAATATATTTATTATTACTTATATTTTCAATATACAAATTTTCATTTATATAAATTTCTCCTATTTTTTTCTCTTTATAATAGATTATTACGGTTTCTAAATATAAATTGTTCTGCAAACTTTTTAATTTAATAATTATATTACCATTGTCAAAATTTATATCTTCAATATTAGAAATTTTCTCATCATCCCCATAATTTAAACGACGCATTGAAATTTCATAATGGTTTTCTTTAATTATTTCACCCTTATTAAAACAATGATAAATTAGTAATAAAAGTAATGTTATTATTAAAATTTTTTTCATAAATTATCACCTCAAATCCATTATCTGGGAAGCTATTTACTCAGGATTAAATCTTAATAAATTGTTGTATCGGTCCGTTATTTCATATCTTTTTTTTCAATTGTATATTAAGCCAACTCTAATTCTCCTATTGAAGTTATACCTTTACTTTTTGCCCATAATTTTATACTATCACAATTTACTGATACAATTCCTCTAATATTACAATCTATGATTTTGAAATAATCT
>NZ_KI272853.1:0-39975 GCF_000469505.1 Leptotrichia sp. oral taxon 215 str. W9775
TATCTGTGACACCTACCATGTATATGGAATAAGAGCTGATATAAGGCAGAACTGCTGTGGCAGAAAGATGAATTGTACTGACCCAAAATCTTGGACAAAAGATTGAAGGTGCAGTACAAATGCTGTTTTTTTTATCTTTAAATTTAGCTAATAAATATTATTTTGTTTTATTTATCAACATTAATAATTCTATTTCTTTTAGATATCTGCATAGGAACTAATTTTATTTTATATTACATTAAATATAATTTCATCTCCTGAAATATTCCTTATTTTAATTCTAAGTGGTCTTTTTAGAAATTTAATTTTCCCATCCCAAAATTTTTTAGTTTTTATACCATTTTCTATAGTATAGCCTAATTTATTTATTTTTATTTCCTCATCACTATGCCAAATACCTTTGTCTGATGTACAATCTAATGACACCATTTCTATCAATTCAAGTCCCTCTTCACTAATCTCAATGAATTTAGTTTTTCCACCTTTCACTATGAATTGGGCTTTCATTTTTTCATTATATTCATTTATTTTTCTTATTATTCTATCACTAACAAAACTATCTATAACAATTTCATTATTTAAAATACGATATTCTAATACATCATCTACAACTGTTTCTGATAGTATTTCTTTTAAATCTCTTAGTTCTATTTCAATTTCTCTACCTAAATTTTCTTTAATAAAATCATTTATTTCTTTTTTATCTATTATATCTATATAATAAATAATTACCTTTTTTATTTCATCAGGAAGTTCAGGTATTGCTAAATTAATTACTTTATTGATTAAAACTATATCAAGAAGTTTTGTACTAGAATCCATAAGATTAGGGACATACACAGGGACTAAGCCTAATTTACTATCATTTATTGCTCCTTCCCAAAATTCAGATACTGAATCTTCATTTTTTAATCCAGGAATAAGAGATTTAATTTTATCCATTGTTTGAATAGGATTTCTATATAGATTCACTCCATCTTTTATATCCATAATTTTAAATGAGGCACCAGTTTCTTTTAATCTATCTCTTGTTGTTTCAATAGAATTTATACCTATATCACAATGAATAAATTTTCTTCCTAAATCATTAGCAACTTTTGCTGTTACTCCTGATCCTCCAAAAAAGTCAGCTACAATCATATTTTTATTTGAAGAAGCTTTTATTATTCTTTCCAATAATGCTTCTGGTTTTTGAGTTGAATAATCCACTTTTTCCATTGCCATTCCATTTATAGTTGCTATGTACCAAACATCTGTAGGAAGTGCTTTTTCCTGATCACCTCTTCCTTTATTTCTATCAGTAATCATTGCTCCTTTATATTTTAAACGATTTTTTGTTTTTTCTGAAATTATTCTTTCTTCTAACACTTCATTTGCATTAAAATAAAATTTTTCAGATTTTGAATACATGTATAATGTATCATGTTTTTTATTCCATTGAGTTTCTATACGACTTCCCCAACTATAATGCCATATTATTTCATTTTTAAAATTATCTTCTCCAAAAATTTCGTCCATTAATATTTTTACATAATGACATATATGCCAATCTAAATGAACGTATATAGAAGCTATTTCTGACATTATAGATTTAATAGCCATAAGATTTTCATACATCCAGTTTAAGTATGCTTCCTTATTCCATATATCACCATACATTTTTTCTTCAAATGTTTTCAAATCTTCTATTTCAAGTTTTTCTTCAGCTTTTTTTATTGTTTCCTCTATCCTAGGATTTCTTCTTATATAAACAGTTTTTGCGTAGTCAGCTCCACTGGCAAAAGGAGGATCTATATAGACTAAATCAACTTTTATATTATTCTCCTTTAAATATGCACAGGCAGATATACATTCTCCACGAATAACAAGATTATCACTTTCTTTTCCAACTATTTCAGTGACTTCTGTTTCATATAAAGGAAGCCCTCTTTCTATTCTTTCTTTTACTTCATTGTTATCTGCATATTTTAATATTCTTTTTGTTCTGACAAAATTGTCTAAAAGTGCCTGTCCCTGTATAGCATCTTTAAAATAAGGAATATATTTTATAGCCATTATTTTTCCTCCTTAAAGAAATTTTTAATTTTTTCATTTAATTTCTCTATAATATCATTATCTGTATCTTCTATATATAAATAATCAAATTTTGAATATCCATATTTTCCATTGTTAAATTTTATAAATTCATTCTCCACATAGCTTCTTTTATCTAAGAATTCCTGTTGAGCAGAAAAACCTTTTCCTTTTGTTTCAACTATAAGAACTTTGTTTATCATATTTTTTTCTCTTTTGATAATTAAAAAGTCAGGAGTATATAATCCAATTTTTTTTATTCTTTCTTTTTCTTTCTTATAACATTCTATCCTAAATGAAGCTATATTTCTATCACCATTATAATAAACTTCTAAATTATCAGAAATAAAATTTCCCATAGACAATATCTTTTCTAAAATCTCTTTTTCAAAAGAACTTTGAGTAAAAACATAAGGTATATAATGAAAAGTTTTATCTTTTGTTCTTAATTCTTTTACATCTTCATCACTTAAATAGTTTAAATACTCAGGTGTTTTTAATAATTTTAAAAGTTCTTCTTTACTTAATTCATCAAGGTTAATATCTTTATTCCCTTTATCCTTATCTAATATTTTTTCAGTTACAATATCTGAAGGATATTGTAACTTTTTATCTTCACATTTAATTGTAGGCAGTTCTGTTATTGATAAAATAGAAGCATTTTCAGGGATTTCTTCCCTTAAAATCTTTAAACTTCTTTTATTATAAAATGCTTCTCTTATTAGTTTATTTATTAAGCTATGATTATATATGTTATTTAAAATATTTTCATTTACTGTTATTTTTTCATAAATTTCTTTTAAGTCCTTGTCATATTCTCTCAACTTTTTTAATGTTATAAATCCAAAACTTTCTTTTGAAATATTTAATAACCATGAAGTATAGGTTACTTTTTCTCCATAAATAATACTATTTATATTTCTTTCAATAACTTCCCCTTTTAAATTTATTTCTTTAATTATTACATCTTCTTTTATTTGTTTAGATAAAAGTAAATTTTGTAAATTTTTAACTATATCTATTTTTTCTTCAATTTCTTCAGTATACTTTATATTTAATTTATAATACTCTATATTTGGAATATTCAAATATTCCATTCTGCTATATCTGTTGATAATATCTTCAGTTTTTGTTCCATTTTGAAAATCCTGTAATGTTGCATTTTGAGTTTTATTTAATTGAGATGATAAAAGTTTTTCATTCTCTTTATTCAAATATATAATTGCTGTTTCTTTTTCTCCTCTTATTACCTGTCTTAAACATCTACAAGACGTTTGTAATACCATTTTTGTGGGACAGTCTCCTTTTTGAGATAATATTACTCCTGTCAATGAACTACAATCCCAACCTTCTTTTCCTATTCCAACAAGTAGTATAATTCTTTTTTTAGAAAGGGATGTATTTAATGATAAAAACTCTAATTCATTTTCTTTAGGTAATGAATATTTTTTATTTCCTCCATGATATTTTAATATTACTTCATTAGGATTTAGTCCTTTTTTTGCTACGAACTCAGATACAAAAGGATAGATATTTTCTTCCAAATTTTCAATATTCCCACAATAAATTGCTACCTTACTTACAATATCCTTATAATAAGTATTTTCATATTTTTCAAAAAATTTTATAAGTCCCTCTTTTACTATATTTAAAGGATTATTATCACTTGAAGAATATATTTTTGGTTTCTTTAAAAAATTATTTATTCCATTAGTTAAAGGATAATGATAAACTGTATTTGTCATATCAGTACTCTTAATTGTAATTATATTTTCTTTTGTAAATTTAGATTTTATTTCAAAAATTTCTGCTTTTTCATAATAAGGAGTTCCTGAAAATCCTACTACTTCGTTTATATTTCCTTTGTTATACCATTCTTTAATAACTTTATTTAACTTTATATCTTCTGAAGCTGTATGATGAACTTCATCTATAAAAATTGCTTTATTAGGAATTTTTCCTATTGTTTCTCTTAATTCATTTGCAGCCTTGGTCTCATTATCTAATTGTATTAATTTAGGCATATCATTTTTTTCTATTTTATTTAAAATAACTTTTTCAGCATTTGTTAAAAATACAACACCTAACATATCTTCATAAGGTTGATACGCTGCTATTTTGGCAACATTTGGATTTTTAATTTTATTACTTTTATTTTCTGTTTTTATTGCATCAAGTATTTCAAATTTTAATTTAGATTTTAAAGTACTTGCAATAGGTTCTGGAAATATCCAACTTACATCAAAATCTTTTATTTTCTTTAAACTTGGCATAATAGAACTTTTTAATCCTGATGGAACAAGTATTATAAAATTGTGAGCAAAAGATTTATTAGTTGGTTCATTTAATGCAAAATATAAGTCTAAATAAATAAAAGCTGACATTAAATATGTTTTTCCTGCCCCCATTGGTAGGGAATAAATATAATTTGCATAAGAAATATTATTAAAAAAACTATTAAAAACCTCTTCAAAATCAATTTCTTTATAATTTTCTTCTATTCTTTTTTTTAAACTATCATAATTTTTATCTGTTAAAGTTAGTTCATATAATTGTCTTGCAGCAGAATTTTTTTTTAAAAAATCACCTAAATTTTTAGATACTAAATCATCTAAATCTATATTTTCTAAAAAATATCCTTTACAAAATAATTCCACAAGAGATTTATTTTTACAGTATATTTTAAAAAACAAATATAATTTTATAGCCTCTATTTGAGCATCTCTTAAATTTCTTTTGTTAATTATATATTTTATAATATTTTTAATTTTACATTCACTGGATTGGTGCCATTCATTAGCTTTTTTAAGAATAATTTTATAAAACATATATTTTCCTCATTTCTATCATATCATCATATTAATTCTTTATATTTATTTATTAATTTTTTTATATTAGTTCTTTCTATTTTTAATTTTTTTCAATTACACTTATAACCTTATTTCCTTTTTAAATTATAATATACTTTTCTTTAATATTATTAAAACTATCAATAAAATTATCTTTTTTAAGTTCTTGTATCATTTTATTAGTTTTATTTTTAGAAAAATATAAATATCTTGTTGTGATAATACAATATATTTTATATTTTTTTACTTCTCTCTGATTATCACATAAACATTTCATTATTCTACATTTATCATTTGCAAAATCAACTAAATTAAACAATATAAACACTTTTTTTCTTTTTGTTAGAGTATAACATATTAAATAAGTTTTGTCCATTATAGATACTATAATACTGTATTTAGTAAAAATATTATTTAAACAAAAAATAAAAAATAAGGCCACCTAAAAAATAATATAAATATACTGCACCTTCAACCTTGTGTCCAAGATTTTGGGTGCAGTACATTTTTTTATTTTTTATTAACTACTCTGTTTCATAGAATCCAGATGGTTTTTCGTTTAAGTTTATAAGAATATTTTTCATTTGAGTGTAGTGTTCTAATATAACTTTGTGAGTTTCACGTCCTATTCCTGACTGTTTATATCCTCCAAAAGGTGCTCCAGCAGGGAACTGGTTATATGTATTTACCCACACACGTCCTGTTTCAATTCCTCTTGAAACACGAATTGCACGGTTAAGGTCACGAGTAAATACTCCTCCTCCAAGACCATATATACTGTCATTTGCAGCTTTTATAACTTCTTCTTCAGTATGGAATTTTTCCACTACTACTACAGGACCAAATATTTCTTCCTGTGCAATTCTCATATCATTTGTTACATCTGCAAAAATTGTTGGTCTTACAAAGAATCCATTTTTAAGTTCTCCATCTTCTATTCTTGTTCCACCTGTAACTAAACGTGCACCTTCCTGTTTTCCAATTTCTACGTAATTAAGCACATCTTTCAGATGTCTTTCATATATTAATGATCCCATTTGTGTAGAAGGATCCAAAGGATTTCCTACTTTTACCTTTTCAAATACATTTTTTAATCTTTCAACAAATTTATCATAAATTGTGTCCTGAACAAATATACGTGAACCTGCAGAACATACTTGTCCTTGATTGAACAGTATTCCTAACTGTGCTCCATCCATTGCCATATCCATGTCACAGTCTTCAAAGAATATATTAGCAGATTTTCCTCCAAGTTCCAATGTTGCCGGAATCATTAACGAACATGCCGCTGAGTATACATCCTGTCCTACTGCTGTTGAACCTGTAAATGCAAGTTTTTTAAATCCTTTATGTTTCAACATGTAGCTTCCTGATTTTGATCCACTTCCTGTAACAACATTTATTACTCCTTTTGGAACTACATCTGCTATAAGTCTCATTAATTCAAGTACTGAAAGCGATGTGTGACTCGATGGTTTTAATACTACTGTACATCCTGCTGCAAGAGCTGGAGCAAGTTTCCACGCAGCCATAAGGAATGGAAAATTCCAAGGTATAATCTGCCCTACTACTCCTATTGGTTCTCTCAATATTAGGTTTAATGTATTTTCATCAAGCATTTTTGAAGTTCCTTCTTCACTTCTTATTGCTCCTGCAAAATATCTGAAGTGATCTGCTCCTAATGGAATATCAGCAAATGAAGTTTCTCTTATTGGCTTTCCGTTATCCATGCTTTCTACTGCTGCTAAAAAATCTTTGTTTTTATCAATTATATCTGCAATTTTTAATAATACGTCCTGACGTTCAATTGGAGATGTCTTTTTCCAACTTTCAAATGCTTTTTCTGCTGCTTTTACTGCCGCATCAACATCTTCAGCAGTTGCTTCTGATATAGCTGCTAATTCTTCACCTGTTGAAGGACTATATGCCTTTAATGTACCTCCATCTGAAGAAGGTACCCATTTTCCGTCAATAAATAAATCATATTTTTTCTGTAATTCTACCGCCATTTAAATCATCCTCTCATTTTTATTTTAACATACACATATTATAGTATATCCCGATTTTTAAAAAATTCAAGTCCTTTGTCTAAAAAAATGTTTATGTGAAAATTATTTCTTTTTCAAACCTTTTAGAATAGGCAAAAAAGGTAAAATATTATTAATTGGAATAATTTTAAAATTGCTTATATTTTACATTTATTGTATAATTATTCCAATTAAATAATGGAATATGGAGATGAATTTAAATTTATGAGTAATGGAGTTTATTCTGATGAATATAAATTACGTGTAAAAGAAGCAGCAAAACTGTTCAAAGAAGAAAATCTGGGAAATAGTGAATTTATAACTTTTAAAGGAATATCAGGAAAATATATCCTTCAAATTGATAGCTTCTCTGAAAATACAGAAGAATGTAGTTATAGCGGAAGTAAATGCTCTTTTTTAGTGAATGGAGCTGTTATAAAAACCTGGTACTGCATTGATGATTCTGCTTCTTTTTATGAACTGATTACACATAAAAATGGTAGAGAATACTTACTTTTTAGACAGGATTTATATGGTTATAGTGTATTGGATATTAAAAATACTAAAATAATTCAATTTTTTCCAGAGTGTTCCCTTAATGGAAAAGAAACTTTTATATGGACTGAAGTACATTACAGCCCAACAAATAATATATTGGCAGTTTTTGGATGTTACTGGGCTTGCCCTTACAGTGTTCAGTTATTTAACTTTGATGACCCTCTAAATGAATCACCAAGATTTATTGATATTTTATCCTGTATTGATGAAAGTTACGATATATACGATGATATTGAATTTTTAAAATGGGAAAATGGTGATTTACATTTGAAAGTTTTTCTAATAGAAAATAGGAAATATACTGAACTAGTTATACCCCATGAAAAGTATTTAAATTGGCTTTCTGATGATAATACTGCCAAATATTTATAAAAAAACTACATTTTTTCATTTACTAAAATTTTACTCATATAAAACAGTCATTCATTAAGGAAAAGTCAAAAACTTTCCTAGAGGCTTAAGCAGTTGACTTTTCCTAATTTCATTTTCTATTTTACATTATAAAATTTTAAGTAATTCCAAAATATAGTTCTCACATTTTTTTAATTATTTTTTCTTTCCATTTCTCTTCTTTCTCTTCTTGAAAGCTTTCTTTGAGGTACTTCTTCAGCTGTTTCAATAGTTTCCGCTTCATTTTCTTCAGTATATTCATACTTTAGATTTTTTGCTTCCTCATGTTTTAAATTAGCTGTTTCCTCTTCATTTCTAAGTTTTAATTTCAGAAGGAATGAACCTGTTTCTCTCTTTATGGCATCTATCATTTCATTATAGATTTCAAAACCTACTATTTTATAGTCATGAATAGGATTTCTCTGTCCATATGATCTCAATCTTATACCTTCCCTTAATTCTGTAAGATCTTTCAGATGCTGTCTCCATTTCTGGTCAAGAACTTCAAGCATTATATATCTCTCAATTCTTCTGAATACTTCTTCACCTACAATTTCTTCTTTTTCATTATATCTCTTTATAAGATCCTCATATACCTGGTCAATTATTTCATCTTTACTTTTACTTTCAAGCGATTCATCCATATCATACTCAAAAATTTCATTCAGTTTGTCTTTTAGCAGATTAAAATCCCAGTCAGATTTTGAATCTCCACTTAAAGACATTTCAACAGTATCTTCTACAGTTTCCCTTATCATATCAAAAATAAGTTCTTTCAGATTTTCATTACTTAATACAGCATCCCTCTGAGCATAAATAACCTCTCTCTGAGTATTGTTTACATCATCGTATTCTATCAAACTTTTTCTTGATGAGAAGTTTCTACTTTCTATTCTTTTTTGAGCATTTTCTATCTGTTTACTTATCTGTTTATGTCTTATTTCTTCATATTCTCCAATATTCAGAACCTTCATCATTGATTTCAGTTTATCTCCACCAAACAGTCTCATAAGATCGTCATCTAATGACAAATAAAATTCTGATGTTCCCGGATCTCCTTGTCTACCGGCACGTCCTCTCAGCTGATTGTCAATACGTCTACTTTCGTGTCTTTCTGTTCCAAGTATGAAAAGCCCTCCAGCTTTTATTACCTTCTCTTTATTTTCTTCACAGTCTTTCTGATACACTTTAAAAATTTCATCATATTCTTCAGTTCCTTTTTCAGCAACCTTTGCTGCAAATGAATCCGGATCTCCTCCAAGTTTTATATCCGTTCCTCTTCCTGCCATATTTGTTGCAATTGTAACAGTTTTGTATCTTCCAGCCTGTGCTATTATTTCCGCTTCCCTTTCATGATGCTTTGCATTCAGTATTTCATGAGGAATTCTTAATTTTTTCAATAATTCTGATACTTCTTCCGAATGCTGAATTGAAGCTGTTCCTACAAGAACCGGCTGACCTTTTTCATAAAGTTCCTTGATTTTATCTCCAATTGCTTTATATTTTGCCCTTGTTGTCATATAAACCACATCAGGCATATCTATTCTTATGACAGGTCTATTTGTAGGAACTTCTATAACCTTTAAGTTGTAAATCTGCTTAAATTCTTCTTCTTCTGTTTTAGCAGTACCTGTCATCCCTGACAATTTTTCATACATTCTGAAGTAATTCTGTAAAGTAATTGTTGCAAGTGTCTGGTTTTCTCCCGCAACTTCAAGCTTTTCCTTTGCTTCTATAGCCTGATGAAGTCCATCAGAATATCTTCTTCCATCCATAAGTCTTCCTGTAAACTCATCGACTATGATTACTTCTCCCTTTTCATTTATAATATAATCCCTGTCAAGCTTAAACAGTTCCTTTGCCTTTAATGCCTGTGTCAGGAAATGTGTAAGTTCCACATACTCAGGTGAATAAAGGTTATCAATCTTAAGCATTCTTTCAACATTTCTAATACCTTTATCTGTTATTGTAACAGTATGTGATTTTTCATCAACTTCATAATCTTCCCAATCTTCATCAGGAATAACTGTATTTTTCTTATCCTTTATTTCTTCTGTCTTATAACTTCTCTTTAAACGCTTTGCCACTTCAGCAAATGTATTATACCATTCTGTAGTTTCTTCAGCAGCTCCGGATATAATCAGAGGTGTTCTCGCTTCATCAATCAAAATCGAATCTATCTCATCGACAATGGCGAAATTATGCTTTCTCTGAACTTTCTCTTCAAGTTCTCCAACCATGTTATCTCTCAGATAATCAAATCCAAATTCATTGTTTGTTCCATATGTTATATCTGCATTATATGCTCTTTTTCTTTCTTCATTTGAAATATTTGCAACTATAACTCCTGAATTCAGACCTAAAAATTCAAACATATCACTCATTATATCTCTGTCACGCTTTGCCAGATAGTCATTTACTGTTACTACGTGTACACCTTTTCCTGTCAACGCATTCAGATAAATAGGTAGAGTTGACATCAGTGTTTTTCCTTCCCCTGTTTTCATTTCTGCTATATTTCCACTATGAAGAATCATTCCACCTATCAGCTGCACATCATAGGCTCTCATTCCTAAAATTCTTCTAGCCGCTTCCCTTACTGTTGCAAAAGCTTCAACTAATATATCATCAAGAGTTTCTCCCTTTGCAAGTCTTTCCTTAAATTCAGCTGTTTTCGCAGCCAGTTCTCCATCTGTATAATTTTGAAATTGTGGTTCAATTGCATTTATTTTATCCACAACTTTTCTCATTTTCTTTACTTCACGTTCATCCTGTGTTCCAAATAATTTTTTTGTAATTTTATCTACTAACATTTATTTCCCTTTCTTTATATTTAATATATTTTCATTGTTTTTTCATAATAAAAATATATTTTTTTACTCCCTTAATTTCAGTATATTTTCCTTCATTTTAGAAGTCTGAACCGCCAGAATATCAGAATCTCTAATGTCATGTATTTCAACGTTACCTTCTGCATATTCTGTAAAATACTTCCCATTTTCATCAGAAGGAAGTGTTTTTTTATCTTCTGATTCTTTTTCTTTTAGCTTTCCTATTTTTTTCAAGCCTTTTTTCAGCTGTTTATTATACTTCATATATTCTATCTGATTTAATTCAGAAAGTATCCACTGTATGTCCTCATGACTTAAATTATTCTCATTTACAAATACATTGAGCTGTTTATTAAATCCCGCTGTACCAAATAAACTCGAGCAGTTTATTGTAGTAATAAGAAGACATGTTATAATAAAAATAAATCTATTATTCTTTTTCATTTTCACTCCACAATATCTATTTATTAATTTCTTATTTGTATCTATATTATAATCAAAGTATTATATCACTTATTAAAATTTTTGTCTAATTTTTTTAGTATACACAATTGTTCAAGTAAATTACAATTGTTTGTGACTTTTTTTTATAGGCTATTGTAAATTTGGGATAATTATTGTATACTATAGTAATAAATAATTTTTTAGGAGGAAAAGATGGTTATAAAACCAAAATTAAAAGGTAGCTTAGCTTTAACAAATCATCCAATTGGAGCTAAAGAATTTGTAAAAAGACAAATTGATTATATTAAATCACAGGATAAATATACGGGGCCAAAAAAAGTTTTAATAATCGGTTCTTCATCCGGTTATGGACTTGCTTCAAGAATTTCATTGGCATTTGGTGCAGGGGCTGACACTATTGGAGTTGCTTTTGAAAAGGGAATCGAAGGTAAAAGAATAGGAACAGCAGGTTGGTGGAATACTATTGCCTTTACTGAAGCTGCAAAAGAAGAAGGACTTACCGCTAAGAACTTTATCGGTGATGCTTTTTCAAATGAAATGAAAGCTGATGTTATAAAATACATAAAAGAAGAATTTGGTGGAAAAATAGACTTACTTATTTACAGTCTGGCAAGTGGAATGAGAACTGACCCTAAAGATGGAGTCACTTACAGATCTGCACTGAAATCTACAAAAGGGGAAATTGTTGGACCTTCTATTAATATTGAAAAGGATGCTATGGAAGAAACTACTATGGGAGTTGCCACTCCTGAAGAAATCCAAAGTACAGTAAAAGTAATGGGTGGAGAAGACTGGAAGCTTTGGGTTGATGCTCTTGATGAAGCTGGAGTTCTGACTGATGGATTCAAAACAGTAGCGTATTCTTATTTAGGACCAAAAGTTACTTATGGAATTTATAAAGACGGTACAATTGGAGCAGCCAAAAGAGATTTGGAACACACTTCTGATGTGTTGAATGACTTCCTTAAGAAAAAATATAATGGGGAAGCATATGTTTCATTAAGTAAGGCCCTTATGACAAAAGCTAGTGCTGTTATACCTATTTTCCCTTTATATGCAGCATTACTTTACAGAGTAATGAAGGAAAAAGGTATTCATGAAGGTACTATTGAGCAGAAACATAGACTTCTTAAGGATATGATTTATGGTGGAAAACCTGAAATTGATGAAGAAAGAAGACTTAGACCTGATAACTGGGAAATGAGGGAAGATGTGCAGGCTGAAGTCGAAGCATTATGGGATAAGGTTACTCCTGAAAACTTTAAGGAGATCAGTGACTATGAAGGTGCGAGAAAAGAATTCATGCAATTGAATGGTTTTGACTTTGATAATGTTAACTATGACGCTGATATTGATTTGGAAGAATTGGCAAAATTACAACCGTAATAAATAAAAAAATTGCTTGTGTTAATTTACAAGCATTTTTTGTACCAAAAAATTTAAAGCATATAAAATTATAAATTTGAAAGGTAGGTAAAATTATGAAAAATATTTTTATAGCAGTACTGACTTATAAAAAATCATTGGAAGAAGTGTCAAAGTTCCGTCCAGAACATCTTGATTTTCTGGAAACATACTACAAATCAGGAAAATTTATTGTTTCAGGTAGGCAGACTCCTCCTGAAGGTGGAATTATAATAGCTAATAATGTTACCAGAGAAGAACTTGAATCTATCCTGAAAGAAGATCCTTTCTATAAAAATGAACTTGCTGATTTTAAAATACTTGAATTTACTCCTGCAAAATATGCAGAAGAATTTGAAAAATTTGTAAAATAATATTACTAAAAAAGAGATATTTCAAAAAAAATATTGATAACAGAAAAACTATATTTATTCATTTATTAAAATTTTACTCATATAAAATAGTTATTTATTAAGGAAAAGTTAAAAACTCACCTGAAGACTCGAACAGATGACTTTTCCTAAATTCATATCCTGTTTTTCATTGTAAAATTTCAAATAATTCAAAATATAGTTTTTTCTTTAATTTTTATTTTTTTGAAATGTCTCTTTTTTATAATTTCTCAAGTACTTCCTTCTTCAACTTTTCAAATGCCCTTCCCCTATGACTTACGCTCTTCTTTTCCTCAATAGTGGCAACTCCAAAAGATTTTTCCAAATCATATGAATAAAATACAGGGTCATAACCAAATCCGTTATTTCCTTCCTTTTCAAAAAGAATTTCCCCTTGTGTTTCTCCTCTAAATGATTTCACAGTTCCATCAGGAAAAGCAATACTTACTACTGAAACAAAATGAGCTTTTCTATCATTTTTTTCAACATCTGATAAATTTTTCAGAAGCTTTTCAATATTTTTCTCATCATTTCCATCTTCCCCTGAATATCTTGCAGAATATATTCCCGGCTCTCCATTTAACGCATCAACACACAATCCTGAATCATCTGAAACAGTTATTATTCCAGTATATTTTGCTATTTCCAATGCTTTTTTAGCAGAGTTTTCTTCAAATGTCTTACCGTCTTCCACTACATCTGGGAAATCAATATTATCTAAAATAGACAGTACTTCTATATCCATTTTATCTGTAAGCTTTTCAAAATCTTTTATCTTTCCTTTATTTTTAGTTGCTAATATTATTTTCATCCTTTTACCTCTTAGTTTTTATTATTATACTCCTCAAAATTATTTCTGACAATTTCATTTACTATTTCATGTATTCTTTTTTGATCTTCCCTTGATAAATCATCTAAGTTTATAGGATTGTCAACTACTATTTTTACATTTTTATTCGAAGTAACCTTCAGACTTTTTTTACTTTGAATTTCATAAGTTCCTACCAAAGCTATTGGGAATATTCTTGCCTTTGTATCTGTTGCAAGCTTGAAGCTTCCCTTTTTAAATTCTCCAATTTTTCCATCTTTACTTCTACTTCCCTCAGGAAATATAACATATGAGTGACCTTTTTTTATTTTTTCAATGGCTTCCTTCATATCCTTCATTCCTTGACGCGGATTTTTTCTATCTAAAAATATACAGTCAAATCTTCTCATCCAACGTCCTATCAGAGGCCATTTTTTCATTTCCTTCTTGGCTATAAAAGAAAAATCCAAAGGCAAATATCCTAAAAGAGCTGGTATATCCACATTACTCTGATGATTGGAAATTAAAATAACAGCTTCTCCTGTTTCTTTTACTTTCCTGATTTCACTTTCACTGTCATTTTTGTAAATAACCTTTACTTTACTCCCCGAAGCCCAAATTAAGTTTTTCCCCCAGTTTTTAGCTATTTTACAAATATATCTGTATGCTTTTTCTCCCTTAACAAATAGTAGATAAGGATATCTGAAAAATAGTCCATATATAAATGTTCCAGCCAAAATAAAATGATAAAATACTGTTCTCAATGTTATTCTCCTTCCATATCGTTGTTTTCTTTAAATTCCTTATATTTTGAAAGAATTTTATTTAAACTGAACCCCTGTCTTACAAGATATTGAATCAGCTTATTTTCTTCCTTTTTTATATTTTTTTCTATTGCTTTTTCAAGTTTTTCATCCTCAATATTTCTTTCGTATTCTTCCTCAATAGAAAAATAAGCTTCTTCAATTGTTTCTCTTCCTATCCCTTTCTGCATAAGGTTATAGGCAATTCTCTGTTTCCCGTATTTTCTGCTCATAATATAAGAAACAGCATAGTCCTTATCGTTAATATACCCAAGTTCTACTAATTTTGAGACTGATTTTTCAATCATTCTGCTATTTCTATACTTTTCATTCAGTTTCTGCTGCAATTCCTTTTTTGTCCTGTCCCTCAATGAAAGTAAAAATATTCCTTTTTCGAGAGAAGCCTCGTAAGATATTTCATCATAGAGGCCCTCAATATTGTCATTTACTTTTAAACTGTACTTCTGCCTTATTAATGGACTTACATCCATTATTTCACCTGTTGAAAGATACAGCTTATTTTTCTGAATTTTTTCAATTATCATTATTCATTATCCATTTCTTCATCTTCCAGCACTATTTCTTCATCTTCTTTCGAAGTGGCTTTTGCTTTTTTTCTTGTAGATTTTGCAGCTTTTTCTTCAGTTTCCGCTATTTCTTCTGCCACATCTTCTGATTCTTCCTCTTCAAGATCAGGTCTTATAGCCTTTAGGACATCTTTTTCTATTCTTTCGTATAATTCCTTATTTTCCTTCAGCATATTTTCCACATTTACTCTTCCCTGACCAAGTCTTTCTTCACCATAACTAAACCATGCACCACTTTTTGAAGCTATTCCTAATTCAAGTGCAACATCAAGAACTTCCCCAATTCTTGAAATTCCTGTTCCATACATTACATTGAACCTTGCTTCCTTAAATGGAGGTGCAACCTTGTTTTTAGTAACCTTTACAGAAACTTCGTTTCCTATTACTTCATCTCCCTGTTTAACTGAACCTATTCTTTTTACTTCCATTCTTACAGTTGAGAAGAACTTCAGTGCCCTTCCACCGGAAGTTGTTGTCTGCGGTCCCGGAGTAAATGAGAATCCTCCTATTTTTTCCCTTATCTGATTTATAAAAATCATAACTGTATTTGATTTTGAAATACTTCCTGTCAGCTTTCTAAGTGCTTTTGACATAAGTCTTGCCTGAAGTCCCATTTGCTGATCTCCCATTTCTCCTTCTATTTCAGCCTTAGGAACAAGAGCCGCAACCGAATCTACTACAATTACATCCATAGCTCCACTTCTTACAAGCATATCAGCTATCTCAAGAGCCTGTTCCCCTGTGTCAGGCTGTGATATAAGAAGTTCATCAATATTCACTCCCAGAGCCTTCGCATATACAGGATCAAGGGCATGCTCAGCATCAATAAATGCAGCAACTCCTCCTTCTTTCTGGGCTTCTGCTATTATATGCAGTGCAAGAGTTGTCTTCCCTGAAGACTCTGCTCCATATATTTCAATAATTCTTCCTCTTGGAACTCCTCCAAGCCCTAATGCCATATCAAGGTTCATACTTCCTGTAGAAATAACCTTTATGTTCATTTTCTGGTTTTCTCCAAGTTTCATGATGGAACCTTCTCCAAATTCCTTATGTATCTGTTTCATTGCCAGATCCAGCACTTTTGCACGTTCACTTAAAGCTTTATCATCTTTTTCATCTACTGCTTTCTTTTTTGCCATTCTTTATCTCCTTATATATTTTCATTTGATTTTTTTATTTTTTCCCCTTTTATTTATCCATTTTTTTATTTATAGTATTTTTTATGAAAAATCATACTATTGAATGGACCCTCAATTTTCACCCCCTGTCCTATATATTATATCAAAATTTTAATGAAATAAAAAGAGCATTTTTTACAAATGCCCTTTTAAATTGCTTATATTTAAACTACTATTTTTTAGTTGAAGTTGATTTGTTTCCTGCAGATTGCATCTGTTTCAATACTTCATCTGCTCCTTTTACTTTAGCATTTACAGCTTCTTTTACTAAATTTATTCCTTCAGTCTGTTTTCCAGTTAAGAAATAAAGTTGTCCTAAGAACATTTTAGATTCATTGTCCTTATCTTCATTTATTGATTTTTGGAAATATTTTTCAGATAATTCTGCATTTCCAATTCCTGCATAAGTTATTCCTAATTCTTTGTTTAATCCTTTAGGAACTATAGTTTTCAGCTTGTTGTAAATTGAATTTATGTTTGCAGTATCTTTTTTAGATTCATACATAGTTAAAAGCATTAATAATGAGTCACTGTTTTTGCTGTCTGCAGTTATAGATTTTTTCAAGTAATCTTCAGCTTTTGGTAAATTATTTACTCCTATATAGTAAGATCCTAACATTCCCAATATTTCAGAGTTTTTATCCTGAGTTGCTTTACTCATTTCTAACAGATATTTTTCAGCTGTTGCGTTATCTTTTTCAGATAAAGCTATTTGTGAAAGTAAGAATCCTGCAGGAACTACAGCATTAGGTGATGCTTTATATGAATCCTGTAAGTATTTTTTTGCTTTTGGAATATTATTTTTTTCAATATAATATTGTCCTAAGTTATAGTTTAATTCTGCAACAAAGTTCTTATCTGTTGATTTTATAGCAGAATTATATCTTTCCTGAGCTTTAGCATCCATTTTATTTTCATAGTAGAATATAACTATACTTGAAACTATGTCTATATCTTTCCCTTGTGTGCTTTTATCTGCCCATTCTATATACTTTTGAGCTTCGGCAGTATTTTTACTTTGAGTTGCAATTGCATGTAACCATTTTGCAGCTTCTAATGCTTCAGGTGTAGCTGCTGTCCCATTATTCCATACTGCTGATAAATATTTTTTTGCTTTTACATTATCTTTATTTTGGAAATAGTAAAGTCCTAAATCAAAATTTGCTTTTGTTTCATATTCTTTTTCCCCTGAAGTTGAAATTTTTTCTAAAACCTTTACTGCATCACTTATTTTGTTATTTTGAACTAATTTTCTGGCACTTTCATAATCTGCCTTTGCATCTCCAAATGAAAGAACACTTCCATATAAAATTGCTGCTACTAATAATAATTTTTTCATTTTTCCTCCTAAATTTGTCTATTTATTTAATTATTTTCTTAACTCTTCCACCAGTTCTGTTTTTGAAGCAGTTTTATCATCAACATTTTTTATTACTCTTGCCGGCATTCCTGCAACAACAACATTTTCCGGTACATTTTCAGTTACTACAGCTCCTGCCGCAACTACTGAACCTTTTCCAATTCTTACTCCTTCCAGAACCACTGCATTTGCTCCTATAACTACATTGTCTTCAATTACTACAGGATCTGCTGAAGGTGGTTCAATAACTCCCGCAAGCACTGCTCCTGCACCAATATGACAATTTTTTCCAACTTTTGCTCTTCCTCCAAGAACAACATTCATATCTATCATAGAAGCTTCCCCTATTTCTGCACCTATATTTATAACCGCTCCCATCATAATAACAGCTTTATCTCCAATTGTCACTTTATCTCTTATTATCGCTCCCGGCTCTATTCTGGCATTTATGTTCTTTATATCCAGCATAGGTACTCCTGAATTTCTTCTATCATTTTTCAGATGATAATTCTTAAGATTATTTTCAGATATAATTTTTTCAATTTCCTCCCAGTTACCAAATACAATTTTTACTCCATCCTTACCAATAACTTTACAACTGTATGAATTAACTATTTCTTCATCTGTGTACAGTTCAACTGGAGTTGTTTTTTCAGCATTTGCAATAAACTGTATAATTTCTTTTGACTTTTCCAATTCTGTCATTTATTTTTCTCCATCCTTTCTTATAAGATTATCCATTTAAAATTATTTGATTCCAAGAACATCTTTCATTGTATACATTCCGGATTTTTTATCTTTAAGATAATTTATAGCTTTTACAGAACCGTCAGAAAATATTTTTCTGGACAAAGCTTCGTGCTTTATTTCTATTATTTCATCATTTTTAGCGAATATCACACTGTGTTCCCCTACTATATTTCCTCCTCTTATTGAATGTACACCTATTTCCTTTTCCTGTCTTTTGCTATGTCCTTCCCTTCCGTAAACTATATTGTAATCTTCATCTAAACTTGCATTTATGACTTCAACTAACGTATTTGCTGTTCCACTTGGTGCGTCAATTTTACGGTTGTGATGTTTTTCGATAACTTCAATGTCAAATCCCTTCAACAGTTTAGTCGCGTATGCAACTATTTCATTCAAAACAGTGACTCCCACAGATGTATTTGTTGCCTTTATTAAAGGTATCTTCTCTGCAGCTTCATTGATTTTTTTCAGCTGTTCTTCTGAATGTCCTGTTGTTGCAATTAATAAAGGAACATTTTTTTGAATAGCAGATTCCAATACTTCTTCCAACAAACTGAAATGAGAAAAATCTATAATCCCCTCATATTCTACATCTGTATTTTTTAAAGTTACATAATCTCCATTTCCTAAAGGATCTACAAATCCTACGAATTCATTTCCTGTATTAAGTATAGATTCCTTTACATATTGTGCCATAACTCCTGCACCGTAAACAACTATTTTCATTTCTACTCCTTTTTAATATACTTTCCACATTATATGGTTTGCCACTTTGTTTACACTTTTGTATATCTTATAATAAACTTTGGTTTATTTTTCGACTCTTTACTAGATTTTTCTATGTTTCTAATTCTGTTTCTTTTTTCTTTTTTTATAAAATTTATTTAATGGATTTTCAAATTCAAAAACTTTATATTGCAAAAGAGGCTGTTTCAAAAGAAAACTATATTTTTCCCATATTGAGACAACCTCTTTTTTAAATTATTATATAAATTTTTATTTTACGTAAGCAATTGCTTCTATTTCAACAAGTCCTTCTTTAGGAAGTTTTCCAACTTCAAAGGCAGATCTTGCTGGATAAGGTGCTTCAAAATATTCAGCATAAATTTTATTTACAGCTGTAAAATCCGCTATACTATCAAGCAATACTGTTGTCTTTACAACATTTGCCATTGTTAATCCGTTATTTTCAAGAATTGCTTTTAAATTTTCAAGTGCTTGTCTTGCCTGACCTTCCACTGTATCAGAGTCTATTGCTTGAGTTTCAGGATTTATTCCCAATTGTCCTGAAATATATAAATAATCTCCTACCAATCTGTAAGCTGAATAAGGTCCCACTGCCTCAGGAATTTTTTTCATTTCTTTACCTCCAGTATTTTAATTTGATTTCCTATTATTATTTTATCATATTTTTCACATTTATCAATAGTTATTATTTTCTTTTAATATTTTATAATCACTTTATGTATCTTTATTATTAATCTACACATTAATAATAAATATTACTGCTTCACTTTTATAGTGTTGACTTATATAATTTCCAGGGTATAATATTAATGACAATTAAGAGAGGAGTGATTTTTTATGAAAATCATTGTTAGCGGAAAACAATTAAAAATTACTGATGCAATTAAAAATTATACTGAAGAAAAGATTAGTAAAATCTTCAAGTATACAGATGCTATAACTGAAGTCGATGTTGTCCTGACTGTTGAGCAGAAAAAGTCAGAGGGGGAAGTTCACAAAGCAGACGGCCTTGTCTATGCAAGTGGTACTAAAATTAAAGTTGAAGCAAGAAATACTGATTTATATGCCGCAATTGATGAATTATCAGAAAGACTTGAAAGACAAGTTAGAAAATATAAGGAAAAACAGAAAGATCACAACAAAAAAGGATTACATACATTATAAATATTGTCAAAGTTAACCACATCCTATAAAAAAACTGTCTTAACTCTAAGGAGTCGAGACAGTTTTTATTCTATTTTTCTTTTATTATTTTCATCGCTTCCTCAAATTCACTTCTTGTTATATTAAATGAATTCAATGCGTTTAATAACTGTTTTGAATTATAGTAACCTATATTTAACATATCTCCCAGCATTAACCTTTTTTCTTTTGAACCTTTTCCGATACATAACCCGTTTTCTACAAGATCTTCCACTGTAAAAATCGGATCTTTATTTTTATCAGAAGCTCCAGAAACTAGAATATGCGAAAGTGCTTCCCTTATAGCATCATCAGAAGCATTTTCAACCCCTATATTATCCTTCTTTGTTGCATTTTTTCTACTCACAAAGGCATGCTTTATATTTGGAATATTTTTTTCAATAACAGCTCTTATTTTTTTCCCTGCATAATCAGGATCTGTTAATAAAATCAAATCATTTCTTTCAGACAGTGCCTTCAGTTTTTCTATTGATTTTACAGTTAAGCCTGAAAAGCCGTTCAGCTGTACTATCTGGGCATCAACAACTCTTTTTACTGCTGTTACATCATCACGCCCTTCTACAACTATTATTTCTTTTATTTTTATTTTTTCCTTTTCCATTAATTTTTCTACTTTAATCTTCCTTTATATTATAGTTTTCCAGAATTTTTAATAGCCATTCCCATGTTTCACCTACAGATTTTATATCCATTCTTTCTTCAGGAGTATGTGCTCCGTAGATATTTGGCCCTATTGACACTACATCTGCACCCTTTATATTTTGAGTAAAGACACCACATTCCAGACCTGCGTGTATTGCTTTTATGACAGGTTCATTTCCAGTAATTTCTTTAAATGACTTTGCTATCAGTTCTCTAATTTTTGAATCTTCCTTATATTCCCATGATGGATTTGAAGCCGCTATTTTTATGTTTGCATCATGTTTTCTTGTTAAATCTGTAATTTCTTCCACAAGTTTATTTAAAGGATCGTTTGCCATACTTCTTGCAAGCGACTTAATTCTTATTTTTACATTTCCATCAACAATTTCAGTGCTTATAAACCCTATATTTATAGAAGTTTCTACAAGCCCTTCTATATGCTTGCTCATTTCCAGAACACCGTTAGGAACTTCATGAAGGAAATTTATTATATTTAAAGTATCTCCAAGAGAAATTCCCAAGTTCTTTTCTTCAATCTTTTCAATTGCTAATATAGGTGATTTGTCAGAAACTTTGAAATCTTTTAATATATTTTCAAATGCAAGTTCTGCAAGCTTTTTAAATTCATCTATACTGTCTCCGTCTAATTTTACTGC
Source organism: Leptotrichia sp. oral taxon 215 str. W9775 (assembly GCF_000469505.1). Classification (NCBI taxonomy): domain Bacteria; kingdom Fusobacteriati; phylum Fusobacteriota; class Fusobacteriia; order Fusobacteriales; family Leptotrichiaceae; genus Leptotrichia; species Leptotrichia sp. oral taxon 215. The sequence goes on from NZ_KI272853.1 coordinate 21,724, forward strand.
TATTTCAGCAACTGCTTCCCTAGGGATTGCATTTACTTTTCCTCCACCGTCAATATGAATAAGTGACATTTCATATCTTTTACTCAAATGATAGAGCACTTCCGATAATATTTTTATGGAGTTGCCCAGATTTTTGTGAATTTCTGCTCCTGAATGGCCACCTGAAAGTCCCTTTACTTCTATCGAAACAGGAGTGCATCCATTTCCTATTTTTTTTGTTTCAAATATAAATTTTGTTTCTGTTCTTGTACCACCTGCACTGCTTACATACACTTCTCCATATTCTTCTGTATCAAGATTTATAAGAGTTTTCCCGTCAAATTCATCAAAATCAAGATTAGCTACTCCTGACATTCCATCTTCTTCGTCTGTTGTTATTACTACTTCCAATGCAGGATGTTTTATATCATCACTGTCAAGTATAGCTAAAGCATATGCAATGGCAATTCCATTATCTGCACCAAGTGTAGTTCCATTTGCCTTTAAAAAATCTCCATCTATTACCAGTTCAATACCCTGTGTAGAAAAATCAAATTCTGTATCTTTGTTTTTTTCCCACACCATATCCATATGTCCCTGAAGAATTAGCGGTGAAAAATCTTCATACCCCTCTGTTGCCTTCTTCTTTATGATAACATTATAATGTTCATCCTGTATAACTTTCAGTTTTCTTTCCTTTGCAAATTTTACAAGCCAGTCACTAATTTCCTTTTCCTTTTTTGAAGCTCTTGGTATTTTTGAAATTTCAGCAAAATAATGAAAAACCTTTTCAGGATATAATTTCTCAATACTCATGTTAAACCTTCCTTTCTTAATTTTTTCCATTAAAAAATAGCAGTAATATATGTTTCTATTTAAAGTATACAATATTTTACTACTATTATTCAAGCTTAATTTATTTTACAACTTTTATTATAACTATTTTCCATCCTGAAATCTTTTACAGAATCGAATCAAAAAGCTCTTCAAGTTCTGCTCTTTCCTTTTGTGTCAAATCATGTCCCGATTTAAGTTTCACCAGCAGATGATTATTTTCTCCAACCGTTGTTCTCTCTAATATTTTTATTATCAGTCTTTTATAAAATTCCATTTTTTTCTCCTTAATATACTAATTATTATACATTACAGTTTCAGTCATGTTTTTCCATATCATTAAAGGTAAGCTGTACAATATTACTTTTTGTTATTGAACTGACTTGAATTCCTATCAGCCTTACTTCATCCTTTTTCTTTAAATTCCTGAAATTTTCCATTGCCGCATTTAATATTTCTTCTGTTTTATTCGTAGGATTTTTCAATGTTTTTGCTCTTGTGTAAGTAAGAAAATTGGCATATCTTATTTTCAATGTCACAGTTTTTCCAAATTCTCCATATTCTTTAAGTCTGTAACTCAGTTTTTCCGACTGTTCCCTTAGCTCTTCCTCCAAAGCAAAAATATCATTCATAGACTGGTTGAAGGTCACTTCATGAGCATAAGACTGCCTTTTTCTGTTATTGTCTATTTCAGAAAACTGCTGGCCTCTAATTACGTTATACAAGTATTCTCCCCTGTTGCTTCCAAACTTTTTCACAAGTTCCTTTTTTTCTATCTTATACAGTTCAGATACTGTCCTTATGTTGAATAATCCCAGCAGTTCCCTTGTTTTTTTACCAATTCCCGGAATAATGGAAAGATTTTTATCCATTATATATGAGAGAAAATGCTCCCTGTTCCGAAAAATAAAATAGCTGTTCGGTTTATTTATGTCACTTGCAATTTTTGCACTGACTTTACTAAATCCAATTCCTACAGAACAAGTCAGCCTTATATTTTTATAAATATGCTTCCTGAATCCTTCAACAAACCTTTCAATATATTTTTCATCCCTATTTTTTACAAATTCAGTAATTTCTATATATCCTTCATCTATTGAAGCAAATTCACATTTATCTGTTATTTTTAGAATAAGCTGCTGTATTTCCCTTCCAACTTTTCCATAATAGTTTTTTCTTACAGGTACAAGTTTCAAATGAGGACAAAGTTTCTTTGCAGCAGCTACCGGCATGGCAGATTTAACTCCAAATTTCCTTGCCTCATAACTTGCAGTTGTTACAATTCCATGCCCTACTGCAATTGGAATTCCTCTTAATTCAGGATTTTCCCTCTGCTCAACAGAAGCAAAAAAGGCATCCATATCATAATGCATATAAATTTTTTTCATTATAAAACCTTGTTAAATTCACCCTTTTCTATCTTGTACTTATATTCAGCCAGATTTGCAAGCTCAAGACTGTGAGTAACTATTATAATCGACTGTTTCTTCTCTTCATTGATTTTTTTAAACAGATTATTTATAACTAAACTTGTTTCTGTATCCAGATTTCCTGTGGGTTCATCTGCCAGTATTATTTCAGGATCATTTATCATTGACCTTGCAATGGCAACCCTCTGTTTTTCCCCTCCTGATAGCTCAAGCGGTTTATGTTTCACCCTTTCACTTAATCCGACAAGTTCAAGAAGTTCCATAGCCTTTTCCCTTACCTCTTTTTTATTAAATTTTTTATTAATAAGAGCTGGCATCATGACATTTTCCAATGCTGTAAACTCATTAAGAAGATAATGAAACTGGAAAACAAATCCCATTTTTTCATTTCTTATTTTATTTTTTATTTTTTCATCCTTATAGTTTATTAATTTATCATCAATAAGCATATCTCCATTTGTAGGAACATCAAGAAGTCCCAATATATTCAGCAATGTTGTCTTTCCACTTCCTGATTTTCCCTGTATTGAAACAAAATTTCCCTTTGAAAAGGATAAATTTACATTTTTCAGTATGTGAATTTCTTCAACCTTTGTTTTATATATTTTATTTACATTTTTTAATTCAATTACTTTATTACTCATATTTTAACGCCTCCACCGGTTTCATCTTTGCCGCCCTTGCCGCCGGATAAATTGTGGAAATAAATACAACTGCAAATGCCACTATGTATATCATAGAAAGTTCCCGTACAGAAATATATAACGGTAATTCCTCAAGATAATAATAGGAATTTCCCATAAATATTTTAAATAATTTTTTTAATATCATTAATATCACAGGAGACAATATACTTGCCAGTATCATTCCTGAAACACCTATTATAAGTCCTTCTATTGTAAATATATTTCTTATGTGGCTATTTGTATATCCTATTGATTTCAGTATTCCTATATCCTTTATTTTTTCCCTTACAATCATATTTAAAATAACCGATACTGCAAAAGATGCTATCATTAGAAGCAAACTTAATATTGCAATTAAAACAAACTTCTCAAATTGTACTGCGTTAAGAAGATTGTGATTTATTGTTTTCCAGCTTATAACACTGAAATTGTCATTTTGAAGTTTCTCATAAACCTGTGCTTCCACTTCTTCTATTTTTTGTGGATTTCCTGTTATGATTCCTATTTCTGTTGCCACTTCCCCCTGTTCTCCCAGTATTTGCATTGTTCTAAGAGGAATTATAACCAGATTGGAATCATAGTCTAGAAATCCTGTTTTAAATATTCCTTTTACAGTAAGTTTTAATTCTTTATTTTCTGCTGAAACAAGGCTTAATACATCTCCCACTTTTAAATCCATTTCCTTTGAGAGCCCTTCACCAATAAGTATTGAATTTAATTCTGAGATATTTTTATTTCCCTTCACTATTCTCAGCTTTAAATCATTTTTTACATTTTCTGCTTCCATTCCCTTTGCCAGTACACCCTTTGCAAAATTATCAAATTTTATAATTGACTGGCTGTTTATTTGTGGAATGACAGCCTTTACATCTTTTATTCCTTTTGTTTTTTCTATTACATCATTATAATTATCAAAAAAACTTCCCTTAGTACTCTTTATCTGTATATGAGGACTCAATGTCAGCAACGAAGTTATCATATTTTTTTCAAGTCCATTTGATACTGTTAATGAGACAATAAATACTGTTACTGCAATCGCTACTCCCAAAATAGAAAATATACTCTGAAATTTTCTTTCCAGTATATGTCTGACAGCTATAAAAAATTCTACCATTTCTTCATTTCCTTCCTTTTTATTTTATATCATCTGACATATCTGATGATATATTATAGTTTTGCATAAGTGCTTCCTTCTGTTCTTCCACTTCTTTTACATCCAGAACTATTTCATCACCGTTATCATTTTCAAAAATAATAAATCCTGATTTCACATTTTTTACCTTCTGGGCAAAATCTTTAAAATCCTTATATTTTTCTCCATTCACCTTTACAATAATTTGATTTACTGCATCCGTGTATCCCAAGTTGACATCAAAAGGCAATACCCTCACAAGTACAACAAGTTCTTTATAATCTTTATACAGTTCTTCCCTGTCATATACAGATCCTAATTTTTCAATTACTCCTGCCATATAATTACTTGTAAGAGGTTCAAATAGCAGTCCTCCGTATACCATATAAGAAGGTGGTGTTTCAATCGTTACTTCCGTCACAACTGTATATTTTATATCCTTTTTCTCTAATTTTACCTGACCAGTTTTTGTCTTTTTATCTCTTATAATTTCATAACTTAAATTGTCTCCGTACTTTTTCTGCTGATTTACATAAGAGAAATCTGTTTTCTCATTTTTTCTAAATTCTATTGTTCCATCATATTCAACAGGATAATTATCCAATTTCATTAACACATCATTTTTCTGAAGAACTCCTTCAAATGGTGAGTTTTTAAATACTTTCTTTATAAGAATTCCCCCTGTTTTATCTTCTATTCCAAGCATTCTTCTATGTGAAGGACTTTCAAGTTCTAACCACTCCAATCCTAAAAGTGGTGATCCGTCATATTTACCATCTTTTATATCTTCAAGAAAATTATTTAATATATTTACAGGAATAAAATATCCTATGTTATCTGCTGAATTTAATCCTGCAAAAGCAACTCCTACAACTTTCCCCTTACTTACAACAGGTCCTCCGCTGTTACCACTGTTTATTGCCGCATCAGTCTGACCTATCAGAAATTTACGATTGGTCAGAGTATATGTATTGTGCTCCATTCTTGAAACAATTCCCTGTGTTGTGCTTAATTTATCCCCTCCTAAAGGATATCCATACACAGTCAGTTTTTCCTGAATTTCAGGTAAAGTTCCTAATTTTAACGGAACAGTCCCTTTAAAGAATGATTTATCTTCAATTTCAACTAAAGCAAGGTCATATTCTTCTGAAGTAAATTTTACAACCGCCTTATATTTTTTTGAATCCCCTTCTTTTCTCACCTGCAGAAATTTAGAATTTAAAACTGCATGAGCATTCGTTATAATCCTCTCTCCATCAATTATAAATCCCGTAGCTGTGGAATTTGCACTTTGACCATACTGCCACGGAGAAAGATAATCAAAAAGCTGGTGAGAAGTATAAACTTTTACAAGAGCTTTTTTTACTGATATATCTTCTGAAAATATAGTCATACACATAAGCAGGTTAATTATTATTAAAAGTTTTTTCAACTTCTTTCACTTCCCTTCGTATAGTTACTAATTTTTTATACTGAATCTTTCCTTTATATTATTTTGAATAATTTTTAGAAATAACAGCTGATTTTCTATATTCAGTCTGAATTTAATCATTCTGCTGTCATAAGATACAATTTCAAGAAATCTGTCATATCTGTTTCCTTTTACTTTGTCTATTTTCACAGTTGCTGATTTTATATTGTCCATATTTATTTTCAATTTTCCTGAAATAATTTCCTTTCCCTTAATAAAAATCTTATATCTTATCAATGAAGTAAATGCAAATAATACATAAATCAGCAATACTGTAATCAGAATTATTTTAATAAGTGTCGCTTTTTCTGCTCCTGAAACTATTTTATAAATGGAATTTAAGGCGATAAACAATATAATTATAAAAAAAATAGATGACGAAATAATATATCTTTTATTTCCTCTGAATATATACATTTCCTTTTCGCCTTCTATTTTAAATGTGTTTAAATTTTCTTCAAGTTTTTTTAAATCATACAAGTCAAACATATTTTCTTCATTTATAAATTTGTCAAAGAAAAATTTCATAAATTTAAATTTTTCTACTCAACAACTTTATAAACAACCTCTCCCTCTTTTTTCATATTTAATCTGTCTCTTGCTATTCTTTCTATTTTTTCTTCTTCGCTAAAATTATCAATTTTACTTTGCAGATTCTTCTTTTTTTCAGCATATTCATTGACTTTTTCTTCCAGCATTATTATTTCAGTATTTATACTTTCCTTCATAAGATATATCCTGAAAGCCTGATATAACATTATTCCAAGCAACAGCACAAATCCAATATTAAAAACAACAAATAATTTCTTTCCCATTTACTTTTCTCCTTAATTTACATTATTAAGTTATTTTTTTTTTCTTATTTTTTCAATTTCCTTTATAAAGCTTTCCAGACTGTCAAATTTTTTATAAACAGAGGCAAATCTGACATAGGCTATTTCATCAAGGTCAAGAAGATATGACATTATTATATTTCCTAAATCACTCGATTTTATTTCACCTGAATAATTTGTGAGAATTTCCCTCTCGATTTTATCTATTGCCTCTTCAATTCTTTCAGAATCAACTTTTCTTTTTACCAAAGAACGGGCAATTCCTTTACGGACTTTTTCCCTGGAATAAGATTGTTTCACACCGTCTTTCTTGATTACATACAAAGTTAACTCCACAACTTTTTCATGTGTAGTAAACCTTTTTTTACAATCTTCACATTCCCGACGTCTTTTTATGGAGTTACCATCAGAATATGCCCTGCTGTCTATTACTTTGGTATTTTCACTTCCGCAAAATGGACATTTCATAATTTTCCCCTTTATCTTTATAACTTTAATTTCACAATTTATATATTATTAACTTAATATAACAACTTAATACAACAGTATTTCTAATTTTCTTCTGCTTTGATAATTTCAATTACTTCTTCCGCCGTTTTAGCTTTCAAAAGATTTTCCCTAAATTTATCCTCTTTAATCCATCTTGAAATTCTTGCTAAAACTGTCAAATATTCCTGTGTATTTTCTTCAGGACATAGGAACATAAAAAATATTTTTACATTTTCTTCATCAAGGGAGTCATATTCTATCCCATTTTTAGAAACACCAAAAGTTACTATAAGCTCATCTACTGCCTTTGTTTTAGCATGCGGTAAAGCTACACCTTTACCTATTCCTGTTGAACCTATTGCTTCTCTTGCATAAATATCACTAAGTCCTAATTCTTCATTTTTCACAGCTTCTTTATTTTTTATACCTTCATAAAGTTCTTTAATAACAGCATTTTTATTTTTTGACTTTAAATCCAGACTAATTGTATCCACATTAATGTAATCTGCAATCTTTTTACCCTTCATTATAAATCCTCCACAATAAATTTTTTAATTTCTATTTTTACCTGTAAATTTCTATTTATGTAATTTTCAAAAATTTCTACTATTTTTCTTAAGGAATAACAGTACTTTTCCATATCTTCCTGAGTTTTTTCAATATTTCCTATATTATTCTTATGAATCATGGCAATTTCTCTGTACAATTGGGAAAATTCAACACCAAGTTCCCTATTTATTTCGTCAGTATCATATATCCCCTGTTCCAACATAATTCTTCTCAGAAAAGTTAGGACTATATAGTACTTATATCCTTTTTTCAAGCTCTCCAAGTTGTTTATAAAATCAAAAATTTCTTCCAGTTTATTAAAAAAATCTTCATTTTCGTAATTTATATCATAGATTTTATTCACACTGTCCAAGATGTACAAAGAAATTTCCAATTTTTCAATATTTTTCATAATATTACCGAAATTCCTTACAAGCTCCGTTTCCACTATTGTATAGTAGCCATTTTTTCTATGAAAGGTTATTTCGGTAATATTTAAAGGATTTAGCGTAATAAGATTTCTCTTTTTGGATTTTCTTATTCCATATGCCACTCCTGAAATTTTTCCAAAGTCCTTACTAAAAACTACTGTCAGTAAATCTGCTTCATTTAAATCTTTCTTTTTTAATATCAGACATTTTGATTTTAAAATATCCATGTTTTTTCCTGCCAGATAAATTTCTATCTAAAATTAGACAGGCTATAAGTAACGTGTGAATTTCCATCTCTTACAGTTATTGTCTTTGGATATGAATATCCGTTAGAAGTTGAGTAATTACTGAAACTTACTGTATAACCTCTGCTCTTTATGGAAACAAGTTTGGAATTGGAGAATGTAAAAGTATCTCCATTTTTTGTCTGTGTCTTTTTGCTTGATAGACTATTCAGTTTTGTAAATACGCTAAGTATATTTGCTTCATCCTGATGAAGTTTCTGAGTAACAGTCTGCTTTAATGACGGATAATATATTGTCTTGCTTCCTGGCTTAAATGTATAAACTTCTCCCTTATTTACATTTGGTGAAGTTATCTGAAGCTTCAGAGTACCTCCCCCATAAGTCATAACATATCCTTTTGATTTAGTAGAACCATTTATTTTTAATGATTCTGTCACGTTAACAGTAAAACTTTTCTTTTCCCAGAATTCCTTTGAAAAAGAAAAAACTGATACTAATAAAAATAGAAATAATACTCTTTTAGTTATTGATATATTTCTTAATTTTCTTAACATTTCTGTCACCTCTTATATTTTAAATTTAGTTAATTAATACAGTTTCAACTGTACCACCTTATATAATAAGTTAACAACCTTTAGTTTATCTGTGTCGTTCCTTTATTTTTTTTGTATTCTTCTTCTATTTCGGTATTAATCTGCTTCTGTATTTCCTGATTTACAAGGTCATTTTTACTCCACTTATATACAAGCACACTTTTAATGTCATAAATATTATATGATGGCTTAAATCTCATTTCCTTAATCTGCTTAAATGCATTAAGTTCTTTTATATAGAATGTTCCGATCTTAAGTCCTCTTGGAAATATGTCGCTTACTCCTGAAGTTTCTACATCAAAAGTATCCTTTTCATTTATATCTTCATTAAAATTAATTATTGAGAAAGTTCCATTTCCATTTCCTCTCAGAATCTGCATGTTAACTCCATTAAGAATTACACTAAGTCTTGAATTCTTACTTGTAAGTAAAGTCACTTCCGAATAATTTTCTCCAACTTTAGCCACTTTTCCAATTAAAAATCCATCATACATGACTGGAAGATTTACTTCTATTCCCTGATTTTTACCTTTATCGATAAAAATTCTTTCTGAAGAATTGAGATTTTCAACTAATGCAACATCTGCCGCTATATACTCAGATGGATTTTTAGATCTCATTCCCAATTCTGCCCTCAACTTTTCATTTTCCCTTTTCAAGTTGACAAGTTCCATATTTTCCACTTTGATTTTTTGAAGTTCAAAATCCCTTTTTTTATTATTCTCTATATAATTACTTGTATAACTTATGTCCTTTACCTTAGACTTAAACTTAAGAGTTTGTGTATAAATCATACTTTTTACATTAACTAGTTTAAAATTGATTGTCTGAGTTACTCCATCCACATATCTGAAAGAAGCAGTTATTCTGTCTTTAAAGGCAAATAACAAAGCTAAAATTACTATTATAATAAAGATGTTTCTACCATTATTTTTTTTCCCAGGCTCCCTATTGAATTTTATTGACTTCATATAGCCCTCCATTTCATATTCTGTTATCTTTAAATAATACTTTATTTTAATGTTTTTGTCAATAAGTATAACCTCTTTAATTCATTTTTTTTATTTTATTTTTTTTAAGGTCTTTTCTTTATTAAAAATCGAGTTATAATTATAATAATAGGAATTTTAGTTAATTTAATATATTTGTGAAACTGGTAGTTTAAATTGCCAGTTTGAGAGGAGATATTATGAGAATTTACGAGAGTGACAGTATTAGGAACGTAGCAATTTTAGGACATAGTGGTGCGGGAAAAAGTAATATGACAGAAGCTCTGGAATTTACTGCCGGACTTACTACGAGAATTTCCAATCCTAATGATGCAGTTAAAATAAGTAGTGACACTACTTTACACACTGTGGAATACCAGTCTTTAAAATTTAATTTTCTTGATATTCCAGGATATTCTGACTTTTTTGGTGAACTTGAATCAGGTCTTGCCGCTGCAGACGGTGCTATTATCATAGTTGATGGAACTACAGATCTTTCTGTTGGAACTGAAACTTCACTTGAACTGGCAGACAGCAGAAGTATCCCAAGATTTATATTTGTAAACAAAATAGACAGTGAAAAGGCAGATTATGAAAAAATTCTTTCACAGTTAAGAGAAAAATATGGTAAAAGAATAGCTCCATTCCATGTTCCATGGGGTAAAGGAGATGACTTCAAAGGGCATATAAATGTTGTTGACATGTATGCAAGGGAATATGACGGAAAAGAATGTCATAATGCTTCCATACCTGAAGACATGAATGATGCAGTAAGCCCTGTCAGAGATATGCTGCTTGAAGCTGTTGCAGAAACAAGCGAAGAATTAATGGATAAATTCTTTAATGGAGAAGAATTTACTACTGCTGAAATTCATAGAGGTCTTAGAAAAGGTGTTCTTAGCTGTGATGTAATTCCTGTTATCTGCGGATCTACATTTAAAAATATAGGTCTTCACACTACATTTGATATGGTTAGAGATTATTTACCTGCACCAAAAGACAATAAAAAAATAAATCCTGACAAGAAGGAATTTGTATGTCAGGTATTTAAAACAGTTATAGATTCATTCCTTGGAAAAGTTTCTTATGTAAAAATTCTTTCAGGTGAACTAAAACCGGATAGTGACATATATAATATAAATAAAAGAATAAAAGGAAGAGTTGGAAAAATTTCAACTATGGTTATAAATAAACTGGAAGAGCTTCCTAAAGCTGTATACGGAGATATCGTAATATTCACTAAACTTCTTCAGACTCAGACTTCTGATACATTGTCAAACAGTGAAAAAGAAGCTGCAGTACCTAATATAACTTTCCCTAAGGCACAGATGCTTGTAGCAATTGAGCCATTAAATAAAAATGACGATGAAAAAATATCCACAGGACTTCAAAAACTTACAGAAGAAGATCCTTCATTCACATGGCACAGAGATATGGAAACTGGACAAACTGTATTGGGAGTGCAGGGAGAACTTCATACAACTACCCTTATTGATAAACTTAAAAATAAATTTGGAGTAGAAGTTAAAATAGAAGATCTTAAAGTTCCTTATAGGGAAACAATTAAGAGTACTTCTGATGTTCAGGGAAAATATAAGAAACAATCTGGTGGCCATGGTCAATACGGAGATGTTAAAATTAAATTCTCTCCTTCAGAAGAACACTTTACATTTGAAGAAACTATAGTAGGAGGAAGTGTTCCAAAATCATATATTCCGGCTGTAGAAAAAGGGCTGCGTGAATCTCTGGCACAAGGTGTTCTTGCAGGATTCCCTGTAACAAATATAAAAGCTGTACTTTATGACGGTTCCTACCATGAAGTAGATTCTTCTGAAATGTCATTTAAAGTTGCTGCAAACCTTGCATTTAAAAAAGGAATGCTGGAAGCAAAACCTGTTCTTCTTGAACCTATTATGGAACTTACTATTATAATTCCTGAAGAATATGTTGGAGATATTATGGGAGATATTAATAAGAAACGTGGTAGAGTAATAGGAATGGAAGCTCATAAAGGTACAAAACAGAAAATAATGGCTGAAGCTCCTATGTCTGAAACATTTAAATATGCCAACGACCTGAAGGCAATGACACAAGGAAGAGGATACTTTATCATGGCTCTTGCAAGATATGAAGAAGTTCCTTATGAACTTGCAAATAAAATAATTAACGAACATAAAAAAGATTAGTAATAAAAATAATTAAATACCCATTTTAAAAAGACGTTAAAAATTAATATCAAAAACTATATTTATGAGTTATTTAAGATTTTACAATTTAAAATAGGAAATAAATTTAAAAAAATCAACTTTTTTAATTTTTCTTGATAACTGACTATTTTATATGAGTAGGATTTTAATAAATGAATTAAATATAGTTTTTATATTATTGACTAATTTTTATTTGAAAGGACTAAATCATGAGTATAAAGAAACTGATAGAAAATTTAGAAAATTTAAGCATTTTGGGAATTGATAGAGTAGAGCCACGTTCAACTTTTTTTGGATATGACTCAATGGAAAAAGCAGAAACTTACAACAGAGATTTTTCCAATGGTTTTAAACTTCTTAATGGAAACTGGAAATGTCTGTACAATGAATATCCCCTCAATTTTCCTGAAAATTTTTTCCTGCCTGAATTTGATGACAGTAACTGGGATACAATATATGTCCCTTCAAACTGGCAAATGGAAGGATATGACAAGCCATGGTATACAAACGTCCAGTATCCGTTTTCTGTAAATTCTCCCCATATACCAAATTTAAATCCAAGTATGGCATATAGAAGAAAATTTTTCATGTCAGATAAAGATTTAGATAATATCCAGTATCTGAAATTTGAAGGAGTTGACAGTGCCTTTCATGTATGGATAAATGGAATTTATGCAGGTTATAGCCAGGGAAGCCGTATTCCTTCAGAATTTAAAATTAACGAATTTATAACTCAGGGAGAAAATACACTTTGTGTACTTGTTCATAAGTGGAATGTATACTCATATCTTGAGGATCAGGATATGTGGTGGTTAAATGGTATTTTCAGGGATGTCTATATAACTTCTCAGCCTAAATGCCATATATACGATGTATTTGCAAAAACTTCCCTTAATGAAACATACGAAAATGGAATTTTAGATTTGGAAGTGAATATTACTGGTCAAAATAAAGAAAACAGCAATTCTTTCTCTCTGGAAATTATTTTAAAAAATATAAATTCCAATGATTTTCTTGTTAGAGAAGAATATTCTTTAGACAGCATTCATAGCACTGCTGAACATGACATTGAAAAATACAATTTTCATTATGAACTGGAAAATATTTTAAAATGGTCTGCAGAAACTCCAAATTTATATGAATTTTATGCTGTTTTAAAGGAAAATGGGGTAATATCTCAAGTTATTCCATTAAAAATTGGATTTAAAAAAATTGAAATAAAAGATGGTGTAATGCTCTTCAATGGAAAATATATTATGCTAAAAGGTGTGAATCGCCACGAATCACACCCTGTCTATGGGAGAAGTGTAAGAATTGAAGACATGATAAAAGACTTGAAACTGATGAAGGAGCATAATATTAATGCTATCCGTACTGCCCATTATCCTGATGACCCTAGATTTTACGACTTGTGTGATGAATATGGATTTTATGTAATAGATGAAGTTGACCTTGAAACTCATGGATTTGAAATTATTAATAAAAGAAATTACCTGAACAATCTTGATGAATGGAAACCTGCATTTTTAGACAGGGCTGAAAGAATGGTGGAAAGGGATAAAAATCATCCTTCTATTATTATGTGGTCTCTTGGAAATGAATCGGGTTATGGAAAAAATCATGCCGCCATGGCTGACTATATGAAAAAACGTGATGACAGCAGACTTGTACACTATGAAGGGGAAACAAGGGAAATTTTTGAAGCAAATGGAGGAGTTCCTCAAGCAGATCCTGAAAGTTCTGATGTTCACTCTACAATGTATACTTCCATTGAGACAATGGAAAAAGTTGCAAAACTTGATTTCCTTAAAAAACCTCATATAATGTGTGAAAATCTTCATGCTATGGGAAATGGACCTGGAGGAATAAAGGAATTATGGGAACTGTTTTATCGTGAAAAAAGACTGCAGGGAGGATTTGTATGGGAATGGTGTGACCATGGAATTCTTCAGACAACCGAAAATGGGGAAAAATATTTTGCTTACGGAGGAGATTTTGGAGATACTCCAAATGACAGAAACTTTGTTATAGATGGTCTTGTAAATCCTGACAGGGTTCCTTCACCTGCACTTTTAGAATATAGGAAAGCTATTGAGCCAATAAAAATGCAAGCTCTAAATGATGAGAAAACTGAATATGAAGTTGAAAACAGATATGACTTTATCAGCCTTGATAATTTCATATGCAGTTATGAAATTAAAAATGCAGGAAAAACTGTTACGAGCGGTTATCTTGAAAATATAAAAATAAACTCTTCAGAAAAAGGGACAGTTAAAATAGACATGACAAAAAATGACATTTTTCTAACTGCAGGAGAAAAATATCATGATGATTTTTATATTACTTTTTCATGGAAACTGAAGAAAAAAATAGGACTTTTGGAAGCAGGCACAGAACTGGCTTTTCATCAGGAAAAACTTCCGTCACCTTCTAATAACCTTAAGGAATGTAAAAATCTTCAGAAAACAGATAATGCCTTCTTTGAGAGGACTTCTGAAAAATTTGATGTGATTGAAACTGAAACCGAAGTAAAAATAGATTTTTTCAACAGACAGCTGATATTTGACAAAAATACAGGAAAAATAAAAGCTTATTATTATGATGGAGTAAATGTATTTCAGGACGGTCCTATGCTAAATTTATGGCGTGCTCCTATTGATAATGATATACTTGGTCTTGAAGAATTTGGTGCTAAAAAAGTTCTGGAACATTGGAAGGAAAAAAATATTCATTTGCTTCAGCATAATATCAGAAGTTTTGAAATTATAGAAAAAAATCATGATTATGCTGTAATTAATGTTTCATCTGAGATTGCCCCTCCTGTGCTTGACTGGGGATATAAAACTGATTATATGTATATAATACACAGAAATGGCATGATTTCAGTAAAAATTTCAGGAAAACTCTATGGAAATGCACCTGAAACATTGCCTAGAATTGGGGTTGTAATGAATATTGATAAACGTTTTAAAAATGTTAAATGGCTCGGTTTAGGACCTCATGAATCTTACATTGATTCATGCAGCAGTGTAAAATTTGATTTATGGGAAAGAAAAATCGAAGATATGCATACTCCTTATATTTTTCCTCAGGAAAATGGAAACAGACATAATGTAAAGAGTTTTTCTCTTGAAGATGAAAGAAATATCAGAATGTATTTTGAAACACTTGATGAAAAATTTGACTTCAGTATCAGTGAATATACTATTGAAAATATTGAAAATGCCGGACATACTTATGATTTGAAAAAATCTGATTTCCTTCAGCTGAAAATTGACATGGAGCAGTATGGACTGGGTAGTGCCAGCTGTGGTGAAGAAGTGCTTGAAAAATATAGACTTTATTGTAAGGATTTTGAATTTTCATTTAAATTTTCAGTTTTTTCCAGATAGAAATATTGCTGTTGCTGTATATAATAATTGATAAAGGAAAACTGCCTTGAAGAGATATGATCAGCTTGAAGGCAGTTTTTTTATGTAAACAGGCTCTATAATATCCATACAGTTCAAAAAATCAATTTTTAGTAAAACAAACCTTAAATGAAAATTTTGACTTGTAGGAGGAATATGGGCGAATTTGGTATAATCAAAATTTTTTTGCATTATATGAAAATGAGAGAAAAAATAATCGCTGTCTTTTACAACAACGATTATTTGAAAATTTATAACAATTACTTGCTTTCATTTTCTAATTCAAAATTATTCTCATCAATATCATCTTGTGGATCATTTTTAAGCGAATTAATATGATGAAGCATTTCATGATAACGAACAAATTTTTCTGAATTTACTTTTTTATTTTTATATGGCATTATAATCATCCTTTTTTTAATTCTTCTAACAAACTTATTAATCTTATTATATCTTCATCTAATGAATACAAATATACATCATATCCATCTCCAAATTTATAATTTTTCATTTGTACTTTAATTTCAGTTTCTGATAATTTTTCAATATCCAAATATTCTGCAAACTTTGAAATTTTATCAACTTCCGATTTTAAATTCATATTTTCAATTTTAGTTTTTCTTTTTTCATGTTTTTCTAAATTAATATAGTGATTAAAATTATTAGAAATATATATAATATACTCTGAATTTTCTGATTTTTTTTCTGGATTATCAAAATTACTGTTTCCATCATTTATGAAAGAATCAGTTATTGTAAAATTAGATAAAAACATTTTTTTATTAATTATATCTAATTTTTTTTTAATGATTTCTAATTTTTTTGAATTTTTAAAAAATATATCAATTTTTCTCCCATTAATTATTATATTGAAATTATCAAAAATAAATTCTTCAGGATAAAAATTATAAGATTCTATACCAAATAATTTTTGAAATTCATCATGCCTATTATCTTCAAAAAAAACTAATCTCCCTGTGCTTTTTATTAATTTTATATTTTCGTTATATCTTCTGTTTATCTTATAAGCTCTCGTTTTATTAAAATAATGTGATTCATCAAAATAATGTAATTCTGAATCTAAACAACTATATAAATTACTGAAAAATATAAAAACAAATAATAATATGTCGATTGTAACCTTATGCTTCATTAATAGACTCCTCTCAAAAAGTTCTTTTTTCCTTGATCTTTCAAAATTTCATTTTCAAGATTTACTGTGTTTTTTTCTTCTAGTTTTCTTGTACTAAACGGAAGATTTAAGTTTATTATTGTATTATTATTTTGTTTAGCTTCTCTAAATTTTTCTTCAATTTCTTTATATAAATATTTATAATATTCTGAATTTTTATTATTTAATTCATTTAAAATTTTTGGATTTATTGTTACAATATTATTTTTCTTATCTATTGCTGTTATTTTTTGATTTTTTAAATCACTTATAATATTATTAAATATTTTTTCTGGTGTTAAATTTTCAATAGAAACCTGAAATCCTGTTAATTCACCTTGAAAATGAATTTCTTTGTTTTGATCCCTGTATGCTTGATAAAATTCTTTAGAACCTGTATTTTCTCCTTTTTGGTTATGTGCACCATGTCCCAATGCTTCATGTGCATATACTTGATAAGAAGCATATGGTGTGACGCTTGCTATATTTATTAATCCATCTTTATCTGTATACCCGTATACCTTATATAATGCTGTATAATTAAAATCCATTTCTACTCGAGTATCTGCTCCGCTTCCTTTTTTGCCATTATTATAAAAAGCATTATTATCTAAAGCTCTGGCTTGTGCATTTCCTATCGTAGGTTCGTAAAATATAGTTTTATCACTATCTATAATTTCTTTTATAGAATTATTTCCTGTTTTGTATTCAGTATTACCAATAAACATCTCTTTAGGATTATTAATTATTTGTTCATCCTTAAATTTTGATATAGGTTTAGCATCATCCTTTATTTTCACTATTTCTTTTTGATAGATTTGATTATCAATTTTTACTGCAACTTTCTCAACTTGTATATCTTTCCCACTAACAAACGACACATCTCCTATTGTTTCAAATAGATTATTCAATCGTCCTGATTTTGTTTTTGAATCAATATAGTGAACAAAATCATCTTCATCAATTACTAATTGCATATTTGTTAATTTTTGATTATTTGCAAAGAAATCTCTAAATCTTTGTGATTTCCATCTGCTGTCATTGCAATCTTATTTGAATCTTGTATTATAATATTTTTTAAAGACACATATTCTATAACTTTCATTATTGTGTTTTTAGAATCTTTTAACTCTTTTTCCGTTATTATTATTCCGTATTTATCTTTTATTTTATTTATTTTTTTAAAATATCTGTTTCAATTTTTAATTTTTGTGCATGATATTTCTTAGAGTTTTTTAAACTTAAATCAGATATTTTCCTATACTCTTCAAATTTTTTTATAAGATTTTTATCAAATCTTTTTTCAACCACAGCTTTAGCTAATATTCCTAACATTTTATTCGGATTTTCTACAACTCCATTTAAGTATTTTATATTATTATTAAAAAATAAAAAATAATCTATAAAATATAATTGTAGTTATTATTAAAACAACAATAATATAATAATAACTCCATCTGATTTTTAATCGTTTTTTTCTTAAATAATAAATAATTTTTCTTATAAAATATATTTCAATTAATAGTAAGAAAAAAATAGATAAAATTAAATAATTTTTATTTTTAGTAACGAGATAATCTACTCGAAAAATTTCTGAAATATTATATAAAATAAATAGGCAAACTACACTTTTAATACCATTTTTATCATCCTTTGTCATTTTTATTTACCACTTTCCCATAATTTTTTTATTTCAGGTAATAATTCAACTCTTCTTGGTTTAACATAATAATCTGGATTTCTGGTTTTTTGATAATTAAATAACTTCCATAATCTAGTTTTTATCTGTTGCATACTATAATT
>NZ_KI272853.1:40075-42950 GCF_000469505.1 Leptotrichia sp. oral taxon 215 str. W9775
TGTTTGCGTAGGCAACTTACCTCTTGAATAATTATAATAAAACGGATAGAGACTATTATGTTCACCATAATAAGTTTTTTCAGCTAATCCTTTTCTATCTTCTTCTATAGCTGCAACATATATCAATGCATTTTTTTCTTTAACTTCGTTACTAAGAGCGACTGAACTAACACTATCATTTCTACTTGAAAAAAATACAATGTTCCAATTGTAATTTTTACCCAAAGAGTTGAACCTCCTGTTAATTGCCCAACTAATGCAGATTCTGTTGCATCTGCATAGAAGCCTCTTAATTCATTAGCTTTCACAACCGATAATGTTTCTTTCTCTGTTACACCATAAAGTTTTAATAATTTATCAACATCATTATTCAAAGATTTTAAAGCTGTTTTTGCATACTTATAGTATACACTATACTCCATTTTTACAAATCTTTTAAATAAAAATTCGTCTCCAACATTCTCCCCAAAATTAACATTGGAATAATCCTTACCATCTGAATGAATACTGATAGCTGGATTGTCATCCTTGTATTTTTCAGAAAAGTACTCATTTGAAGCCCTTCCTGTACTTTCAAGCCCTTTTTCATCTGTTCCTGTATTTCTCTGTCTGCCTTCAACTTTTCCTATTACATGGCTTCCTTCTTCAACTATCGTTCCAATAAGTCCAGCCTTTGTTGCATTCTTTGGATCTTCTCCATATTTCTTCTCCATTATATTTTTGATTTTCTTTATCTTTCCACTAAGTTTTTTTGTACTTTCTATTTCCTTTTTTAATTTTCCAATATAACATTGAAATAATAAATTATTAAAAATATTCAAAATAAAACCAGTAGCCTATTAAAACTAATAATAACAAATCAAAAAATATCATGAATCCAACTGATATACCAAATAAAATTTTTTTTAATTTCTGTATCATTCCTACCACAATCCTTCTAATTGATTATTACAACTGTATTTTCATTAACTTTTCTATCTAATTGAAATTCTTTTGTAAAAATTTCTCCCCCACTTTCAAATGTTACTTTCACTTTTATAAATTTATTCCATCTTGCTTTTAAATTTTTATTTTTGAATATGAGATCGTATTTATATTGTCCATTCTCTTTATTTGATATATTGCTTTCTAAAATATATTTTTTCAATGTTAAAATTTTTTCATTAAAATTTTTTTCATATATCTTATTTCCTCTTTCACCTTGTATAATAATTGATATCAGTTTTATTTTCTCAGTTTCCCTGTCTATCAAAGTTTCTAATGTCATTGCCTGTCTATTTCTAAATGGAATAGCAGAACGGCTGTCATTAAAGATACTCAAAAAAATTTTTTTATTAAGAATCTCTATGTCATAGACACTTGTATTTTCAACAGCTGTAGAGTAATAATAATACTTATAAGGTACAAATAAAACCCCGTTCATTAGAAGATATATCCATATTGAAAACAGTATGATAAGATAAATATTTATTTCATACCATTTCTTAAATATTTTACTTGACATCATATAGCCCCCTTTATAATTTCTAAATAATTTTCATATGTATCAGGAGTTACTTTAGTAATTTTTCGCGAATTTAAATAATTTTTAAATCCTTGATCGCTAAAAAAAGGAACTTTAGATAGTTTTTGTGCTAGTGCATTAGCTTTTTTTCTTTGTGCTTCTGTTGTCCAATCATCTGGACCACTTCCATATTTTTGCCATAAATTTATATCTACTGTATGATTTAATGTATCATATTCAATCCCTTTATAAGTATAATAATTAAAGGTTCCATAAACTGTAGGATTTTTAATAATAGTCGATAAATTATTTGAAAGTACTATTTCATATCCATCTTCATTTACGAATTTTCTATTTATTTTATTAGGATCTGTTTCAATATAAAAACTACCATCTTTGGAATAATTAACATTGTGATAAAGTGATTCTTCTTTAGATACTTCAAATAAAGTTATTATTTTACCATTTTTATTTATTTTTATATATTTTTTCCTATCTTTAACTCCATCTTCTATTATCTTACCATCTTTTAATTGATATTTAGCCTGAAAATAATAGTAATTTATTTTATCTCTATAATCAGGATCTTTTTTATATCTATCTTCATTTATTTTTACTTTATTACTAAAAGTAGAATTAATTGTTTTTTCCATATCACTAATATTATATACTTTTTTAGAATTTTCAGGATCCTTTAAGCCTAAAATATTAGCTTTATTCATTGCAACTGAACCATTTGTAGCTTTATCTCCTACATGTTCACCAAAATCAACATTGGAATAATCCTTCCCATCTGAATGAATACTGATAGCTGGATTGTCATCCTTGTATTTTTCAGAAAAGTACTCATTTGAAGCCCTTCCTGTACTCTCAAGCCCTTTTTCATCTAATAATTGCGGAGAATTTTTAGGATCTGAAAATATGATGTTTATGTCATATCCTAAATCTTTGTAGGCATCCTTGAAAATACCTGCTATTTCAACATCTCCGACTACTGTATTTCTTGTAATTCCTTGCTTATCCCTGCTGTCCTGATTGAATCCAACATTGGTAATTTTTGGTTTTCCTCCAAGTGAAACTCCTATTGAACCTCCTGTTGTTGTCATTGTATCATAATTTTGGATATCTTTTTCAACATAAGTGTCAATCCTGAATGTAGAATTTCCTTCCTTACCTATTACAGCTCCAGTATTTTCAACTGTTCCAACATGAAGATTGCTTCCTTCTCCAACAATGAATGTGCTCTGGTTATCTACAAATACCCTGTTTCCATTTGTTCTACTTGCATTTACATTTACTGATGTTGGAATTCCTTGAGAACTTACTCCTACGCTCATTCCTTTACTGCTTCCAGTAGTTGTGCTTGTGTTC
>NZ_KI272853.1:43050-45037 GCF_000469505.1 Leptotrichia sp. oral taxon 215 str. W9775
TACTTTCCACAACTAGATTACCAATTTTTCCTGTTACTTTTCCACCTTCCTGATTAAATCCTGAAAGTGTCATTGTTCCAGTATTGTTGTGAACTTCATTTACATTGGTAAAACTTCCATTATGATGTATCGTTTCATCTGTATTTGAATTACTTCTGCTTGCAGATACGTTTACAGTTGTCCCCTTTGCCTTTCCATCTGAACCGAATGATGTATTTACTCCAACTACAGAGTCTAATTTTTTAGAACTATAGCTATTTCTTAACTCAACTAAGTATTCATTGAGTTTTTAATATTAAAGAAAACTATTTTTTGAATTATTTGTCCAAAATTCTAGGTACACTCCAATTTTTTACTACCTAATATCTAATGAAGGAATCTTTGTTCTCCTGTATTGAATTATAAAACCAATTTGTTTAGATAATTTAAGTTTGTTTAACCCTATATCATAACTGGCTCCCTCAAAAAAAGATATTTTTGATTCATTTTTCAATGAAATTACTTCAATATAATTTTTTAAAATTATAAATTTTGATTTTTTCGAATTTAAAATATTAGAATTATATGAAATGTCATTTTTTATTTTTCTATTTTTTATCTGCTCATAAATTTTTTTTGCATTTTTTACATCTGGAATAATTAGACTTTTATATTTTTTTGAATTATAAAAGTTTTTCATTAATAATAAATATTTATAATCTAATATTGTTGGTGTTATATTTATAATAAAATCTCCTACATTTGGTCTATTTTCTATATAACACATATTTTTGATATCAAGATAATTTATTTCTTTTTTATAGAAAGGTGTCTCTAATAAAATAAAATCATCATATAAAGATACTTTCGTCTTAATTTTTATTTTCTTTATAAAAATTCCTCTATAATAAAACCATACAGAAAAAAACAAAACAAAAAAGATCCAGGTTAAATCTCCCATATCAAAAATAATAACAATGGTTATATATAGTATTATAAGCATTATTCTTTGATAAAAATAAATATTTTCAATTCCTAAATCTAATTCATATATTTGCTTTGATTCCACTATTTTAATTTCCTTTCTATTTCTATTTTTATTAAGTTAACTTGATCCAATTTTAATTTTTTTCTAAAAATTTTATCATTTCTGTTTTAGTTGCAAAGGTTTTAGTCTTTATAAATGTAGCAGAAACATGTCCCTCATATTCCTGATTAGAAACACCAGCTGAACTAGAAGCACTGGCACCTACTGTTTTTGCATCTGTATTTACTCCAACTGTAAATCCTCCTATTCCTTTAAGACCTACTCCAAATTCTGCACCCCAAACAGTTCCATCTATTTCACTCGGATTATCTTTTCCCCAAATAACTCCAACTCCTCCTTCCAAGGAAAAACCTAATCCAATTCCAGCTCCTATGTTTCCACCAACTGAAAGAAAATATATTTTTTGCTTATTATCTCCAGTTGCAATTCCAATACTTAAATTAGTTCCACCAAATAATTTATTTCCAGCTGAAAGCGTAAAATTAATTCCTTTTAAAGTAACTTTATCACTCGTAACCTCACTATCCACATTCATCATAGTCTCATTAAACTCACCTGTGCTTATGCTCTCTGTCTTTCCTTCACGTCCCCGTTTCATCATGTCATCATAAGCCAGTTCTCCTGCTACCGTCGCTTTCAGTCTGCCTTCTTCATTCGGCTTACCTTTCTCATTCTTAAGGTCTTCCGATATCTTCCATTCCCTTGCTATTGATGCCCGTATTTCCACATCATCTTCAATATTCTCATTTACAAATATCTTGTTGGTAGTTTTATCGTAAAAAGCCTTTATTGTCTTTCCATCTTCTGCAAGTTCATCAAGCCTTGCCCTTACGTTTTCCGGTAAGTCAGGATTATCAGGATTAAATTTTTCTATTGCTGCTATATCAAGTTGTTTAAGTACATCAGGCGAGTTAAGGTCTCCTTTTGCTATACTTTCCATCTGAGGTGCCGTCTTTACCC
>NZ_KI272853.1:45137-45513 GCF_000469505.1 Leptotrichia sp. oral taxon 215 str. W9775
TTCCTTCAAGTATTGCTACTTCCAGATCTTCCTTAAATTTTGCCGGGTTTAAAATATATTCTATAACCTGTGGCTCCACATTGATATTTGTGCTGCTATGAGTGTCCTTTGTTACTTCATCGGCTTTTCCTAAATCCCTGTTTATTGGACTTCCTTCAGCTTCTGCTATCTCAACATCTCCGACTACTGTATTTCTTGTAATTCCTTGCTTATCCCTGCTGTCCTGATTGAATCCAACATTGGTAATTTTTGGTTTTCCTCCAAGTGAAGCTCCTATTGAGCCTCCTGTTGTTGTCATTGTATCATAATTTTGAATATCTTTTCTAGCATAAGTGTCAATCCTGAATGTAGAGTTCCCTTCCTTGCCTATTACAGC
>NZ_KI272854.1 GCF_000469505.1 Leptotrichia sp. oral taxon 215 str. W9775
TGGAGTTTATACAGTATAATAAAGGTGGTTAGACAGTGTTATACTGTATGCTCCTTTTATCGTAAGATTAAGGGAGCTTTTTTTATTTCTTTTTAATTACAATTGAATTGTTTTCTTCATCTAAAACAATTTCAACAGCTCGATTTTCAGGTGTAATTCCAATTTTTTCTACCCATTTTTTTGGTAGAGTAATTCTATTAGAAATTCCACCATTCCCAGCTTTGTAAAAAGAAATATTAACATCTCTTTTTTCCATTTTCTGCTCCTTATCTTACGTGTCTAACTTATTATATATTATTAGACACGTAATGTCAACATATTTTTTAAAAATATTTTTAGATAGCCTTTTTTACAGTCAAAGCTTTTATATCTAGTTTCATGAATTTCATTAGTTGTGAGCCTAGTTCTTTACATTCTGAATAAATTTCCTTATAGAATACCTTACCTTTCATTCTTTCAGCTATAATCTCAGAAAATAAATCTTCAAGCTTTTTGATATGCAATAAAGTTTCAACATTAACACTCTCCCTCATTCCACCTTTAATTCCAGCCAGTTTATTTACCAGCTTTGAATAAACCACATACAGTTTGTCCGCATTTTTACTTCCTTGTGATTCCGCATATGGTATAAGTTCCGCTATCCTGTCAGTCTCTCTCCTTCTTGTGAGTTTTCCTTCCTGTCTTGTCAGTAGCCATTCACTGTTACTTCTATTCAATAACATTAATTTCAATTGTTCATTCTGTTTTTCCAGCTTTTCAATATATTCAAATACTTTTCCTCTTACAAATCTACTTTCTTTAGTTAAAACTCTTAATGCTTGTTTCAATGTTAAAATAAACATTGGTCGTTTTTCTCCCTTTTTATCTATATATTTAACCTCCAATATTTTTTGGGCGTTAATTTCTGAGTTAAATTCTTTTCTAATAATATTTAAAAGGGTATCGTGTCTTAATTCTTTTCTTGCTCCCTCTTCTTTTCTCAATTTATTTATTTTTTTCAATAATTCTAAACTTGTTATATTTTCTTTAATGTTTTTTATCGTTAGCTCATTCATTTTTATTTACTCCTTTTTATTTATTTTTCATTACTCTATAAACTCCTCAATATTTTCAAGTATTTGAGATTAATTCACAGTTATTAAATTGCCATTGTCCTTGTTGATTTTGATTATTTCTTATTCATTCTATACAGCAGATAAAGGCTAAAAAGCATTACCACTGTCTGTAAGAACTTTGTATTTGTCAGTATTTCCATAACTCCCCCTTAAAAAAATTGTTTCAAATTCGGTGGAAAAAAATTCGGTCCTTTTGTTATTTTCCCATCTTCCCTATATATCGGTTTCCCATCCAACCCTAACTTTGACATATTGCTTCTGTGAACTTCTTCAAAGGCTTGGCTTAGAATCTTGTCAAAACCATTTTCCACTTCCCATTTAAAGATTTTTCTAGTCCTTTCATCTTCCAGAAAAAATATCCTTAATGCAACTTTTTCAACATTTCCTCTATTCTTTTCCAGTAATGTTCCTATGTGTATGTAGTACATATCACATACAGCATCTAATTTTTCAACTATATCATTTTGTTTTTCTGCAACTTCATATTCTGTCTGTTCTTCCTTGAACATTTTCTCCCTTAATTTCATTCTATCAACAGTCATTTCTTTTTCTAAAAATTCCTGCTGTCCGAATGCTATATAAAATTCTTTTACCATTCCAACTAATTTATTCCAACGTTCCATTATTATATTTCCTCCACTTCTATTTCCATTCTAGGATTTTTTTTATCGCAACTGTCAACTATCAGTTGACTATTGACTAAATATTTAACACTGTCGTCTACAATTATTCCCAGTTCCTTTAATGCGTCATTCATAAATTTTCCAATTACTGAAGCTACATTTTCGAGGTCACTTCCTGAGTTTTTGTAGAAATAACGGTATCGGACCTGATATTTACCTTTTATTTTTTCTTTGTTTTTTAAAAGCTTCAATCTTATCAGGTCATGATATTCATGTTTTATTTTATTCTTAACATGCTCATTCTCATTCCTGTACCAGTTTAGGCTCATTAGAGTTATTTTATTCTTTCTAGTCTGCCAGTAAACTGGTAATTCAAGCTTAATCATGCTCTCCACACTCTTTCAAAAACCAGTCTAAATACGTTTTAGCTTTTCTGTAATCCTCTAAGCCATTTTTCTTTTCTGCTCTGATTAAATACTTCAAAATATTCCCCTTGCAGAATGACTTGAATCCCTCTTGCCCTAGTACCGATTTTATCACTTCTATGCTCCCAACATTTAATCCTTCTAATTGATAATGTTTTGGGCTTTTAAATTTCTCTGAATCCTTTTTTAAAACTTTTTTCTCTTCGAGAAATTCATCTATCGCTTTTTCTATTTCTTCAGATGTCATGTCATCTGTGATTTCTAAATAATTTATTTCCATTATTCCTCCTATTTAAAATTTTCTTCTTTTTTGATTTCCTCGAATTTCTTTTCCGAAACTAATTTACTTCCAGAATGTACACTCTTAATTGCACCCCTGTGTCTTTTTACAAAATCCCATATTTTCTGATAATCATCTGACTTTATCTGATGTACTCCATCGTTCAGGTCAATAATTTCCATGAAATAGATTTTTATTCTCATTAATCTAATCCCTCGCCCATTCCTCAAGAGTATTATATCTTTTTATTATTTTCCCAGTTTTGTTAGAATAAATCACATATCCCCGCATGTTTCCATTAAATCTCGGAATAAATTGCTCCTCAAATTCAACTCCATGTTTTTTTAATTTGTATACTTTTTTTACTATAGATTGACTTGTTCTTTTTAAAATTTTTGCACATTCTTTTGCACCTTTTTTATAATAATTTTTTTTCAGAAACTCTATTTCGCTTTCCATAAACCTGGTTTCAGAGTTATTCAAAAAACTTAAATTTCTAAGTTTTTGTATGCTACTGCTTCCAAATAACTCTTTCATTCTTGTTTTTGTTGCTAATTCTGTCCTCCCTAATTTCCTAGCAATTTCTTCTATTTTTCGATATGTATTAAAAACAAGTTTTTCAAGCAATTCATCACTTTGTTTTGTCCAGTTTTCAAATTTTAACAATTTACATTTTTTAGTTTTAGAGAAAATTGATGCTTCCGTTCTCTCTAAAATATTGCTAATTTCTTTATTAGTAAGCCCTTCAATTGTTTTGAGAATCCTCAAATCTTCTATTTCTCCTGTAGTCCAATATTTTCCTATTTTTCTCCCTCCAGTTCCAATCCAAAGTTCCGTTCCAAATTTTGTTGGCAATTATTTTTTCAGTCTTTTCAAAAACAACAATTGACTTGTGAATTAAAAGATTATCATTTTTGTACATTTCTTCAATTTGTTTTCCTTTTTCATCTCTGTATTCTATAAGCTCCTGATTTTTCTTCGCTAAAGCATACAAAGACAAATAAGATCCGAAAATATCATCAAATTTTTTAACATCTTCGTTGTAGCTGTAATAAAGATTTTTAGCCTTTTCTATAACATCAGAACTTATGAAGTCGCTCTTAAAAAGGTATGTTGTATCTTTTATTTTCTGAAAGACATGATTCATTCTTTTCAGTATCATTTGAAAATATACCATCTCGTTTAGAAAATCCTTGCCTAGATTTTCCAGTATTTCAGAGAAAATAATATTTTCATCACTGATAAATCTTAAATGTTTGCTTTGCTTTTTGATTGTTATGAATTTCAAAGCAAAGTCATCAGGACTTATCATGAAGTCAAAATTGTTAAATGAATCTCTCACAAATTCTTTCAGTTCATCCAAAACTAATTGCTTTTTGCTTTTCTTTGCCATTTTATCTCTTGTTAAAACTGCTCAACTGTTCTATTTTCTCTTTGTTGTTCAGCTTTTCCTGAATTAGTTTGTCTATTTCTCTGTCAATTTCAATATTTCTGTCTTCCAGTTCAGTTATAATCTGATATTTAGTTTTCATCTCTACCTCCACTTATTCTCTGACTTGACTTCTGAAATCCAAATGTTATGTCCCCTGTTCTTCCCTGCCTGTTTTTTCTTATCAGCATTTCCAAAAACACAAAATCTTCATTTTTCATTTCTTCATCATAGTAGTCTTCCCTGTATAGAAGACCTATAATGTCAGCCGCCTGTTCTATTCCTCCTGAATCTCTTAAGTCTGACATTTCAGGCTTTTTATTTTTCCCAGTCCTTGCTTCATTGCTTCTGTTAAGCTGTGCAAGTACTACGATACAGGTATTAAGCTCTTTCGAAAGCATTTTAAGGGCATTTGCCATATATTCAACTTCCAAATTCCTATTTTGGAACTTCTTTCCACTTCTCATCATAGTAAGATAGTCAATTACAACAAGCTTAAAAGGATTTTTTTTGTGTGCAATACGGATCTTATTAACAATCACTTCAAAGTCCATTTTTAGACAATAAAGGATATCAAACTGCATATTGTCAATAGTTGCAATTGCTTCACTTATCGCAAAAGTTTCCCTATCGGTCTGTTCCCTGAAACTCAATCTATTAAGTGGAACATCAGCTTCACTTGCTAAAATCCTTTCAGTTATTTCACTTTCATTCATTTCCAAATTTACAAATAACGAATTATGTCTTTTAGCCGTTTCCTTAAAAAACGTAAGTCCCAGTGCTGTTTTACCCATTGAAGGTCTTGCACCAATTATGACTAACTGCCCCCCTAAAAAATTGAAATATTTCTGCATGTTAGGAAATGGACTTTTAACACCATTCATAACTTTATTTTCAATTTTTTCTGCCCAATTTTTAAGCAATTCCTGAGGTTTTAGAAATTTATAACTTTCGTCTTCTTCCTCATTTATTTTTTCTGATAACTCCCTGATTTCCAATGATTTCTGCTCAGTAGTCAGTTCTTCATTTTCCATTATTTCTTTGATTTTGTTTTGGAATAAGTCTTTATGATATTCTTTTTTTAGTTCTCTTATGGCAATATTTACCGAAGTGATAAAAGAACCATAATCATACAGTACATCTAACAGTTCATCAGAAATTTCTATTCCTGAAACTTCAAACTGTCCTGTATTTTGAAACATTTCTGACATCTGAATAAATACTTTTTTAAGTTCTTCCCTTGAAAACCATTCAGCTTTTAAGCCTTTTTCAAGTGCAAGTTCTATATTTTCATGGAATACCATAAGTCTTCCAAGCAACATATATTCCAGTTTAGTTCTATGATTCATTTTAAGCACCTCCAAAGTATTTAGCTTTTATCATTTTTTCTCGTTCTTCAGGAGTCATTTTTGAAATTTCATTGTTGTTTCCCTGATCCGTTTTATTAATTTCTTTAGGTTCAAAAATTCCCGAATAGTTGTTCATTATTGATTTTTCTACGATATCTCTTAACTCTTGTACAGAGTATTTGATAAACCGTTTTATCAGAATATCTATTGACTTAGTGTTTTTATACTGATTCTTTTCTTTTTTGTACTCTACCCATTCTTTAAAGATTTTTTTCTTTTCTGAATCAATCTCTAAAGTTTCTATGTAATCTAATAGATTTTCAGTTATATTTCCTTTTTTATTTTTTTCTTTTATTTGGGTATTGTTAATTGTGTATTGTTCTTGTGTATTATTAGGGGTGCACTTTTGCCCCTGGTGTACGGTCACTTTTGCCC
>NZ_KI272855.1:0-24155 GCF_000469505.1 Leptotrichia sp. oral taxon 215 str. W9775
TCCTCTTCATTTTTTCTTGCTTATTTGGTATAATATGTATTATAATTGGAAATAATGTGTAATTATTTTTGTATATTATGAAAATATATTATATTTAATATAATATATTAACGGAGGTGTGTTTCTTTATGGAGAAACTGCTAATTGAGATAAAAAATAAACAAGGTCTTCATTTAAGGCCTGCCACTTTAATATTTAAAACTTTAAATAGTTATGATTCTAAATTGTGGATTGGCGAAACTGATAATATGGAAGAAATGCTGGAAGTTAAGCGTGTCTTTGATTTGCTAGATTTAGCTGCCGGTTTTGGAACTAAATTATTTTTAATTGCAGAAGGTGAAGATGAGATCTTATTATTGAATGATTTGAGAAAGCTTATTGAAGTGGAAAAATTTGGAGAAGGGTAAAAATATAAGAAATATTGATTTATAGTAATTTTATCTGGAAATTTTATAGAGTTACTTATAAATTGTAAAAATTAAAGTTTATAAAAATTTGGTATATACTATATTGTGAGTGAGGAGATATGGCTATGAGTGATTTGAACAATGATTTATTTGAGGAAATGCTAAATGATTATCTGCCTGAGGAAAAGAAATCTGGAGATGTAATTAGCGGAATAATTACTAGAAAAGATATGGATTTTGCTTATTTGGATTTATCAGGAAAACAGGAAGGTAGAATTCTTATCCGTGAAGTTGAGGATTTTAATGTAGGTGACACAATAGAAGTTAAAGTATTGAGAAGTGATGAGGAGTTTGTAATTGTATCTAAATTTTTACTTGATAAGGCTAAAGAATTTGCATCTTATGAAGTTGATGAAATTGTATCTGGGACAATATTGAAAAAAGTAAAAGGTGGATACTCGGTAAGAGTTGGGAAAAATGAAGCATTTTTACCATTTTCTCTTGCAAGTTTAGAAAGAGATAAAGATTATACAGGAGAAAAATTCAAGTTTTTAATTAAGGAAAAAGGAAGAAATAACCTTACAGTATCTAGAACAGACTTAGTAAAAAAAGAAGAATTAGATTATTTCAGTTCTTTAAATGTTGGAGATATTGTAGAGGGAAAAGTTAAGGAAGTACTTGATTTTGGTGTAATACTTGAATTAGGACCTACTACAGGATTTATCCATATTTCTGAAGTATCGTGGGATCAAGTTTCTGATTTAATTGAAAAATTTGGAATAAATGATGTTGTTAAAGCTAAAGTTATAGAAAAAGATGAAGAAAAGAGAAAAATAAAGCTAAGCTTGAAGCAGCTTGAAGTAGATCCATGGGTTGAATTTAAAAATACACATAATGTTGGAGATGTAATAAAGGGAACAGTAAAAGAAATACTTGATTTTGGACTTGTAGTTGACCTTTCAAGAAATAAAGGTTTTGTTCATATTTCAGAACTTGCATGGAATAATGCAGCTAAAGTATTGAAGGAATTTAAAGAAGGCGACGTTATTGAAGCTAAAATTATAAATATTGATGATGAAAAGAAAAATATTAAATTAAGTGTAAAACAGTTGACAGAAAATCCTTGGGACTCAGTAAAAGAAAAATACAATATAGGAGATGTGCTTGAAAGACCAATTGCTGAGATTTTTGAGTTTGGATTGCTTGTGGAACTTGAAAAGGATGTAGAAGGATTACTTCACGTTTCTGATATTTCTTATAGAAGAGTCACTAACTTACCTTCAAGATACAACGTTGGAGAAATTATTAAATTTAAAATTATAGACTTTAATAATGAAAAAAGCAGATTGTCTTTAAGTGCAAAAGCTTTGTTAGATGATGTATGGGAAAAAATTGAAGAAAGCTATAATGTTGGAGACATAGTAAAAGGTAAAGTTATAAATGTTCAGGAATATGGAATTTTTGTTGAAGTTCAGGAAGGAATAGAAGTATTCATACACAGAAATGAATTTTCATGGGATAAAAATGAACATTTGGAATATAAATTAGGTGACGAAGTAGAGTTTAAAATAATAAATGTTGATAAAGCCGGAAAGAAAATAGGAGGAAGTATAAAACAGTTGACAATTTCTCCTTGGAAGGAAGCGGCTGAGCAATATAAAGTAGGAAATAAAGTTGTTGTACCTATAACAAGTATTCAGGAAAACTTTGCTTTAGTAAAATTAACAGACAGATTTGATGGAATAATACCGAAAAAAGAACTTACAGAAGAATTTTTAAAGGATATTTCAGAGAAATTTTCTGTAGGAGATGAAGTGGAAGCAATAGTAACAGAATTGAATGAAAAGAAAAAATCAATAATTCTTTCAGTTAAGAAGATACAGGAAATAGAAGAAAGTAAAGAAATGGAAGAATTAATGAAAAAATATGGAGTATAGTCCAGACTTTAAATTTTGAAATATATTTATTCCCTTGAGAAGAGCGGTTTGAAAGAGCTGTGATTTAAAAGGGAATTTTTTTGAAATAATTTTTGATATTTTTCTGTATATCAAATAAAAAATAAACATAAATTTTCCATTAATGTGATATAATAATGTGGTAGTTAGTAATGAATAGAAGAAAGGAATAAAATGGATATAATAAGGAAATATTATGAAAAATTTAGGAGTTTAAACCCTAAAAATACGGAAATAAAATTACTGGTAATTATTTTAATAATAGGATTGTTTTTATTCAGAGGAATACATGAATTTGAATTTTCATGGGAACTTGTTATTTCATTAGCTGTACTTGTATTTTCAATGACTTGTCATGAGGTGGCACATGGCTATGTTGCCTATAAGTTTGGAGATGATACGGCAAAAAGGGAAGGAAGGATAACGTTAAATCCTTTGAAACATTTGGATTTGACGGGAATGATACTTCCGATTATGCTGTTGTTAAGTGGTTCAGGCTTTTTAATAGGTTGGGCAAAACCGGTACCTGTGAATTTTTCAAGATTAAAACCTAACAGACTTGGATTATTCTGTGTTTCAATAGCAGGAATTACAGTAAATTTCATATTTGCAGCCATAGCACTGGTAATTATAAGAGTATTTGGAAGAAACTTTGATATTAATGGACTGGTAATAACAACACTGCTAAGTGTGTATATTATAAATCTGGCATTAGGATTATTTAACCTTATTCCTGTGACACCTCTTGACGGAGGAAGAATTATTTATTCGATAGCTGGAACAAAGGTAAGGGATTTCTATAATCAGATTGAAAAATATGGGATTGTAATAATTCTGTTTTTAGCATATATAGGATTTGTGTCAGACTATCTTTCAGTAGTACTTTCATTCTTTTTAAGTCTGACAGGGATAAATATAGGACTTGGATTATAAAATAAGAAATAGGAGTTGAGGGAAATGAAAAAAAGAATATTGTCTATAATTCTGTTTTTGGTAGTATGTTTAGGAGTGGAAGCTGTTACGAAGAAGGAACTGACACAGGAAGTACTTTCAAAGATAGGTATAAAGCAGGAAATAATTGATGAAACGATAAAACTAGATGAAAAATTTGCAGGAAAACCGATTTTTAGTATGGATGAGGATGAATTAGATGCAAGAATAAAAATGATAGAAGAAATTTTAGAAAAGGATGACAGAAATTTCGATCTTAATGATGAGCTTTTTACAATATATATTTTAAGTGAAGAAAAGAAGGATTATGAAAAGGCAAAATACTATCTTGAAAAAAGTGATAAGTATAATGACAAGTTCAGTTCTTATTTTAATAATATAGTGTATAATAGGAAAATAGGAAAAAAGAAAGAGGCTGAAAAAATTTATAATAAACTTAGAAAGGAATTTAAGGATAAGCCTCTTATAGATTTAGCTGATATTTTCCTAGAAGCTATGACTGGTGATGATGAGGATGACAGTCTTTCAGTAATGGATGAAAATTTCCTTGAAAATAACTTTTATCTGAATAATCCTATTGAAAATCCTGTAGTCAGCGACCATCCTCTGGATAATGTTTCAAAAATTTCTGAAAAAGATCCTGAAGATGATAAGGAAGATTATGAAGGATATAAAAAAATGATAAAGGAATTGACTAAAATGTCAGTTGAAAGAACGAAAAAGCAGAAAGAAGAAATTGAAAAAATGAAAGGGATAGTTGCTTATTTTAGTAACGATGAAAAACAGAGGGAATTTAATTTAAGTGATGATACTGTCAGAGGATTTGAACTGCAATTCCGTACACAGGAAATGTCAGATATAGGGATAAATGAAGGAGCTGAAAAGGCAGTTCAATATTATCTGGAAAATGTAGTAAGTGATACAGCAACTGAAGATGCAATACGTTTTAATAAGGATGATGAAGAATCATTATATTTTTCAGCGATGTATCTGCTTTCCATGACAGGAGATGAAAAGAAAATAGATAAGTACTCTAAGCAGCTGGAAAACACAAGAAATATGAAGATATTGCAAAAGTATTATGGAAAAGCGGAAAGTAAAAAAGCTCCGGAAAATACCTCAAAAGGAAAAAATAAAAAGGAATCTAATAAAAAAAGGGGTAAATAAATATTGAAAACAGTAGAAAAAGAAACAGTTATTGAATTTGAAGAAAAAAAATCAAAATTTATAGGATATATAAAACCTGTTTCCACTGTGGAAGAAGCTGAAAAGTTTATAGCCTCAATAAGGGAAATGCATCCAAATGCAACACATAATGTTCCTCTTTACAGGGTTGTAGAAGAAGGTCAGGAGTATTTTAAATATAATGATGATGGTGAACCGACAAATACAGCTGGAAAGCCGATGGCTGAAATACTTAATATTCTTGATGTGTATAATGTGGCAATTGTGGCTACGAGATATTTTGGAGGTATTAAACTTGGAGCAGGTGGCCTTATAAGAAATTATGCAAAGACAGCAAAAATTGCAGTAAATGAAGCAGGGATAGTTGAGTATAAGGAAAAATCCTTATTTATAATCGATTATGATTATGAATATACTGGAGAAGTTGAAAGCTTTCTAAATATGTATAAAAAGGAATTTGAAATTGAAATTGTTGAAAAAAACTATTCCAGCAGGGTTACGATGAAAATAAAGGCAGATAGTGAAATTGAAGAAAAATTGAATGAAATGAATAAACTGATTGTAATAAAATTATAACAGTACATGAAAATATTGAATTATGAAAAATAAGGAGGAAAAATGAAACAGGTAGTGGCAATTGTTGGAAGACCTAATGTCGGGAAATCAACACTGTTTAATAAATTAATAGGTGACAGACTTTCCATAGTAAAAAATGAACCTGGTGTTACGAGGGACAGACTTTACCGTGAAATGGAATGGTCAGGAAAAGAGTTTCTGTTAGTGGATACAGGAGGACTTGAGCCTAAAACAGATGATTTTATGATGAATAAAATAAAGGAACAGGCACAGGTAGCAATAGATGAAGCAGATGTTGTAATATTTCTGGTAGATGGAAAAGCAGGAATAACAGGACTTGATGAAGATGTTGCAAATGTACTTAGAAAAAAAGATAAAAAAGTAGTAGTGGCTGTCAACAAAATTGATAATTATATGAGGGATCAGGAAAATATACTGGAATTTTATGCATTAGGATTTGAAGAAGTAGTAGGAATTTCAGGAGAACATAAGATAAATCTAGGGGATCTGCTTGATGCTGTAATTTCAAAATTTGACAGGAAAAAGGAAAAAAGCAGGGAAGAAGGATTGAAAATAGCTGTACTTGGAAGACCGAACGCAGGTAAATCTTCACTTGTAAATAAACTTTTAAATGAGGAAAGATCCATTGTAAGTGATATTGCAGGAACAACAAGGGATTCTATAGATTCTTCACTTAAATATGATGGGGAAACTTACACTCTGATAGATACGGCAGGAATAAGAAAACAGTCAAAAATAGAAGATTCAATAGAATATTACAGTGTATTAAGGGCAGTGAAATCAATAAAAAGAGCAGATGTGTGTGTACTTATGCTTGATGCGACTGAGCTTTTAACTGAGCAGGATAAGAGGGTGGCAGGATTAATATATGAAGAAAGAAAGCCTATTATAATTGCTATAAATAAATGGGATCTTATAGAAAAAGATAATACAAGCGTAAAGAAATTTACTGAGCTTGTAAAGGCTGACCTTCCATTCCTGAGTTATGCTCCGGTAATAACTATTTCAGCATTAACAGGGAAAAGAACAATAAATATACTTGAACAGGCTAAATTTATAAATGAAGAATATCATAAGAAAATTACAACAGGACTTCTGAATCAGATTTTATCAGAAATGATAGCTCAGAATCCAGTTCCAACAAGAAAGGGAAGAGCTGTGAAAATAAATTATGCAACACAGGTAGGCGAAGCTCCTCCAAGATTTGCATTTTTCTCAAATAATCCTGAACTGATACACTTTTCATATCAGAGATATATTGAAAATAAGCTGAGGGAATATTTTGGATTTGAAGGATGTCCGATAGATATAGTGTTTAATAAGAAAAATGAAGGTTATTAATTGTAGGAGCAGTCATGAAAATTTATAATGAAGAAAAGATAAAAAAGATAAGAAATATACTAATTGTAAATGTTTTAGCCCTAATTTCCATACTTTTATTTTTCCAGGTTTACAGTTATTTTGTAAAACCGCTAAAATTAGTAATAAGTACAATTTTCCCGTTTATACTTTCGTTTGTTATAGTTTATTCACTTATGCCTTTTATAGATATGCTAAGTGAAAAACCAAAAGCTTCTGCACTTGCAGGGAATGGGAAAAAAAGTAAAAAATTGAATAGAAATCTTGCTATTTTAATAGTTCTGGTAATATTCTTTTCAATTTTTATATATATTGTTCTTGCATTTATTCCGATAGTTGCGAAACAGTTATCGAGCCTGATTGAGTTTTTTCTGAAAAATCAGGATAAAATGCAGAAGGATATGTTTGCTTTTCTGGAATCAAATAACATTGATTTAAGGGATACTATAATAAATTCCAAGGAAGTAATAATAAACAATACGCTGAAGGTTTTAAATTCAAGTTTTTCAGTGTTAAACAGTATGTTCAGTTTACTTTTTATGACACCTATTTTTACAATAATGCTTATATTCAGTTATGACGGTATTGAAAAAAAGGTTGAAGAAAAGCTTACAGAATATGGGCTTAGAGACTGGATAGGATTAATAAAGGATATGGATAAGTCAATAGGTGACTATATAATAGTAACAATGAAGGACAGTATGATTGTAGGTATATGTTCCTACATAATATTTTTCTTTTTGAAACTTGAGTATAGTTCGTTATTTGCACTTATAATAGGAATAGGAAACGTTATTCCATTTATAGGACCGTTTATAGGACTGATACCGGTAATAATGTATGCCATGACAAAGTCTTTCAGGCTCACAATAATGATAATAGTGTGCATAACTATACTTCAGACTATAGAAGCAAATATAATAAAACCATGGCTTACAAGAGCATCACTTAAAATTCATCCGATAACGACACTGCTTGTAGTTCTTATAGGAGGAGCATTGTTTGGGATAGGAGGAGCATTTATTGCGATTCCTGTATATATAATTCTGAAATCGGTGTGGATATTTTGTGAGAATAAATATTTTTCAAAATTGAAACAATTAAAATAAAGAAAATGAAGAGTCAATTTATAATATAAAAAATTTACAAATGTTGAAAATCTTAAAAAAATGTGGTATAAATAAAAAAAGAACATAACGTTATACAAATATCAGATTTTTAAAAGTTAAAAAAATAAAGGTATCTGTATAAGTATTTTGGAGAGGAGAAATTCATGAACAATTGCGGCAAGGGAGAAGCGGAAGTAAAAGGATGTCTTTATTTTACAATATCAAAGTTATTCAGAATAGTAAATAAGGTTGCTGAGGAATCTTTCAGTAAAATGGACATATGTCCTACACATGGTTTTCTGATGGTATTGTTACAGGAAGATGAAGAAGGGCTGTCAGTTAATAAAATATCAGAAACACTTACAATAGCCCCTTCTACTGTTACTAGATTTGTTGACAAACTTGTATCAAAGGGATATGTGGAGAGGATAAAAGTTGGGAAACAGTCGTTTACTAAAATAACAAAAGAAGGTAAGAAAATTATGCCTGAAGTGTATGCCTGCTGGGGAGATATTTTCAAGAAAGTTGAATCAATGGCTGGAGAAAAAGAATACATGAATAACGTGGCAAAAGTTATTACAGAATTTGCAGAGTTAATGGAAGAAAATCAGAAGAATTTATAATTTTTAGAAGGAAGAGACAGATGTTAAAAAAGAAAGTACATTTTTCACCTTATATAACTATTTTAATGTCCTTTTTTATAGTAATATTAATAGGAGGTGGAATTCTTTCTTTACCTTTTGTTACAATAAGTGGAAAAGGGACAAAATTAATAGAAGGAATATTTACTGCAACTTCGGCAGTTTGTGTAACAGGGCTTACAGTAAATGATGTAAGCACTACTTATAATTTAATTGGTAAAACGATAATACTGATTTTAATTCAACTAGGAGGAATAGGTCTTATTACATTTTCCTCCCTTTTAATATTACTGGTTTCAAAGGAAATCAGCTATTATACTAAGAAAGTCGTGCAGGAAGATATAAACGCTGAAACAGTATTTAATATACAGAAATATATAAAAAAGGTAATTATTACAGTTTTATTGATAGAATTAATAGGGGCAGTCATATTATTTTTTGAATTTATCAAAAAATTTAAAATTTCAGAAGCAATTTATTATTCTATATTTCATTCGGTTTCAGCATTTTGTAATGCAGGCTTTTCTTTATTTTCAGATAATTTGGAGTCCTTTAAGGGAAGTATGATAATAAATACAGCAGTTCCTATACTTATAATAGTAGGAGGACTGGGTTTTTCCACTATAATTAATGTTTATAGATATTTAAGAAAAGAAGATAAGAGAATTACTACCACTTCAAAGATAGCATTAAAGGTAACTGCGGGATTTGTTGTTTTTGGAGCATTTTTTATATTTATTTTTGAATATGCCAATATTAAAACAATGGGAAATTATACATTTATAGAAAAAATCGGAGCGGCATTTTTTCAAAGTGTAACTGCCAGAACAGCAGGATTTAATACTATGTCACTTGCAGGAATGAAGGAAATAACAGCACTTTTGTTTGTTTTTTTAATGTTTGTCGGAGCTTCTCCCGGATCAACAGGAGGAGGAGTAAAAACAACTACATTTGGCCTAATTGTTTTAGGAGTGATAACAATAATTAAGAATAAGGAATATATAGAATATAACGGAAGAAAAATAAGCTGGACCAACTTTAACAGGGCGGTTTCAATAGTTTCTATATCAATATGTTATATAATAGTTGTTTTATTTTTACTTA
This sequence comes from Leptotrichia sp. oral taxon 215 str. W9775, assembly GCF_000469505.1. NCBI lineage: Bacteria > Fusobacteriati > Fusobacteriota > Fusobacteriia > Fusobacteriales > Leptotrichiaceae > Leptotrichia > Leptotrichia sp. oral taxon 215. The sequence continues at coordinate 9,309 of NZ_KI272855.1, forward strand.
TACTGCTGGAACCGGATGTAAATGTCATAAATCTGTTATTTGAACTAGTTTCAGCATTTGGGACAGCTGGAGTGACAAGAAACTTGACTCCTTATCTTGGGGATATGTCAAAAATTTTACTAATAATTACTATGTTTATTGGTAGGGTCGGTCCCTTGACAATAGTGTCAGCATTATCATTGGAAAAGATAAAATCAGGAAAATATAAGTATCCTGAGGAAAATATACTAATAGGATAATTTTAGAAAGGAAATATAAAAAATGGAAGGATATCTTGTTATCGGTATAGGACGTTTTGGAAAAAGTGTAGCAAGAACACTGTATGAAAATAACAAAACAGTTTTAGCGATTGATGAAAATGAGGAAGTTATACAGCAGATTATTGATAATCAGATTGTAGGCAATGCCGTTGTTTTAAATGCAACTGATGAAAATGCACTGAAAAAAGTGATTAATAATGATTTTGATACGGCTTTTGTATGTATCGGGACAGATATACAGTCCAGTATTTTAATAACTGTTACTTTAAAAGAACTGGGCATAAAAAAAATTATATGTAAAGCCAGAACTGAAAAGCAGGGAAAGGTTTTAGAAAAAATAGGTGCAGATATAGTTGTTTATCCGGAAAGGGAAATGGGAGAAACTTTAGCAAAGAAAATTATGAATCCTAAACTGACAGATTACTTTAAATTTTCTGAAGAATACAATATTTTTGAATTTGAGGTTCCGGAAGAATTTATAGGAAAAAATTTGAAGGAACTGGATTTACGTAACAAATATGAAATGAATATCATAGGAATAAAACAAGGAGAAGAACATATGAATATAAGTCCTAATTCTGAAACTGTAATAGAAAAGGGAAATATATTATTAGTAATAACAAATAATAAAAATGACATTAATTTGTTTGAAAATTAATAAAACCGGTTGACAAAAAATACATAATTCTATATAATTAACATATGAACAATTATTCATATGTTATAAAAACTATAATATAAAACAGAGAGGTGAAAAAATGAAAAAGGAAACACTAGTTTGCGAATGTACTGTTATACATCAGGAGGTAATTGATAAAATAAAATTACCTGAGGAAGAAGTTTTATATGATTTAGGCGATTTCTTTAAAATATTAGGAGATAGTACAAGAATCAAAATATTGAGCGCCCTATTCCAGTCTGAAATGTGCGTATGTGATATTGCCGCTTTACTTGGAATGACGCAATCAGCTATCTCACACCAGTTGAGGGTACTTAAACAGGGAAGACTTGTAAAACATAGAAAAGAAGGAAAGGTTGTCTACTATTCATTAGATGATGACCATATTAAACACATTGTGGATCAGGGACTTACCCATATATCTGAAAAAAGATAATCAGTTAAATTAATAAAATTATAGAATTTATATGGCTTTTATCATGGATTAGAATTATTATGTATTTAGGAATTATGTATTTATGTCAAAGGGGATAAAAATGAAAAGTGAAAGTAACCAGATAATTTTATCTATAAAAGGACTGCACTGTGCAAACTGTGCGGCTAAAATAGAGAAAAAAATAAATGATATTAATGAAATAGAAGAGGCAAATCTCGACTTTATTGGTGAAAAAATACTTCTTAAAACAAGTGAGACAAATGAAATTAAATTAATAGACACAATTCAGAAAATAGCAGATAGTATTGAAGATGGAGTAACTATTTCTTCAAGAAAAAAGAAAAATGCTGAAGCAGTTCATGAACACGGGAATGTACATGGCCACTCCCATGATCATGGTGGAGAAGTCGGTAGAATAATAAAACTCCTTATAGCTGGAGGAATATTTTTCTGTCTGGCTCTTATGCTTCCTTTACCTTTTAAATATAGAGGAATAAAGTTGGGACTATATCTCCTAAGCTATATAATAATTGGAGGAGATGTACTTTTAAAAGCTTTTAACAATATAAAAAGAGGAAGAATATTTGATGAGAACTTTTTAATGAGTATAGCTACAATAGGAGCATTTATTGTGGGAGAATATCCTGAAGCCGTAGCAGTAATGCTTTTTTATCAGCTGGGAGAAATGTTTCAGGGAATAGTAGTAAACAGATCAAGAAAATCAATTTCTGAACTGATGGATATAAGACCTGATTTTGCTAACTTAAAAATAGGTGATAAAATAGAAAAAGTTTCACCTGAAGATGTGAAACCGGGAGATATTATAATTGTAAAACCAGGAGAAAAAGTTCCACTGGACGGGGAAATTGTAAGTGGATATTCTGCTTTTGATACATCTGCCCTGACAGGTGAATCACTTCCATGTGAAATGGGAGAAGGAAGCCAGATTTTGAGTGGATATATTAATAAAACAGGTCTTATTAATGTAAAAGTGACTAAGATATTTGCTGAATCAACAGTTTCTAAAATATTGGATCTGGTTCAGAATGCAAGTGGCAAAAAATCTAAAACAGAAAATTTTATAACAAAGTTTGCAGGTTACTATACTCCGGTAGTGGTTATTATTGCTGTATTGATTTCTGTTGTACCACCATTATTTATAAGAGGTGCGGTTTTTGCCGATTATTCAGAATGGATATATAAAGGTCTTGTATTTTTAGTTTTATCATGTCCATGTGCCCTTGTAATTTCCATACCGTTAGGTTTCTTTGGGGGAATTGGAGGAGCTTCAAAACACGGAATATTAATCAAAGGTGGAAATTATCTGGAGGCATTGAATAAGGTGCATACAGTAGTTATGGATAAAACAGGGACACTGACTAAAGGAATTTTTAAGGTTACAGAAATTAATGTAAGTGACTCTGAATGGTCAGAGGATGAGCTTCTGAAGTATACAGCTTATGCAGAAAGCTTTTCAAATCACCCTATTGCATGCTCAATAGTTGAAGAATATGAAAGAAATCATGAAAAAATAAATAAGGCTTTAATCTCTGATTTTGAGGAAATTTCAGGATATGGAATAAAAGTCACTGCAGATGGAAGAAAAATAACAGCTGGAAATGCAAAGCTGATGAACTCTGAAAATATTAGTTTTACAGAAAGTGAGAAAGCAGGAACGGTTATTTATGTTGCAGCTGACGGAAAATATATCGGAAATATTCTGATTGCCGATGAGATAAAGGAAGATTCCATGAAGGCAGTGGAAGAAATGAAGAAAAATGGTGTAAAAGAAGTTGTAATGCTTACAGGGGATACAAGAAAAATAGGAGAAAGCATAGCAGAAAAGTTACATATAGACAAAGTCTTTACAGAGTTACTTCCCAATCAGAAGGTGGAAAAGCTTGAAGAACTTTTTATGCAAAAATCAGATAATGAAAAAATTATGTTCGTAGGCGACGGAATAAATGATGCCCCTGTTCTGGCAAGAGCTGACATAGGAGTTGCTATGGGAGGAGTCGGAAGTGATGCGGCAATAGAAGCGGCAGATGTGGTAATAATGAATGATGAACCTTCTAAAATAGTAACTGCAATGAAAATAGCAAAAAGAACCCGTACAATAGTGTGGCAGAATATAATAATTGCATTAGGAGTTAAGTTTATAGTGCTTGCACTTGGAATTGGAGGGCATGCAACAATGTGGGAGGCAGTTTTTGCAGATGTTGGTGTTGCCCTGATTGCAATTTTAAATGCCATGAGAGTTATGAAAGGAAAATTTTAAGTACAAAATAAATTTTAAAGATATTAGTAAAATTAGGTATTAAAATAAAAAATTTAAAATGGGGAGCAGAAAACTGTCTCAAGATAGAAAAAATAAAGTATATGAAAAAATATAAAAAACATTTTCATATTAATTTTTAAGTTTTTCTTGTGGGACAGTTACTGCTCCTGTTTTTGAAAATGATTAAAATAGGAAAAATTGTGAATATATTTTAAATAATTAGTAAAAAAATATCTCATAATTGAAAAAATGTGCTATAATTTATAATAATGAAAAATTATTGAAAATAAAATTGGAGATATGGAATGACAAAAATTGCCGGAAATTTTAAGCAGAATCTGCTTTCCCAGGAGGATATGAAAAAAAAGGTTAAGGAACTACAGGAAAGCGGGAAAAAAGTAGTTTTTACAAATGGGGTGTTTGATATACTTCATGTTGGACATCTTACTTATCTTGAGGAAGCAGGAAATTTGGGAGATGTTCTCGTAGTTGGAGTAAACAGTGACAGATCTGTAAAAACAAACAAAGGGGATAAAAGGCCTATAAATCCTGAGAAGTTTAGAGCACAGATGCTTCTTGGATTAAAATTTGTTGATTTTACTGTAATATTTGATGAAAAGACACCGGAAAATCTTCTGGATTTATTGAAACCGGATATTCATGTAAAGGGTGGAGATTACAGGAAGGAAGATTTGCCAGAAACAGAAATTGTGGAAAAAAATGGTGGAGAAGTGAAGATACTTTCCTTTGTTGATAATATATCCACAACAGAAATTATAAAAAAAATAATAAATGTATATTCTAAAAATAAATAACAGAAATTATAAAAATTGGAAATGGGAAAAAATGAAGGAAAAAATATTAACATTTGAGGAAATAGACAGGTTAGCTGTTAAAATAGCTGAAAAAATGAAAAATGGAGGCTGTCTGGGACTTATAGGAGATCTAGGTACCGGAAAAACAACCTTTACAAAAAGAATATGTAAGGAATACAATATTCATGAAAATATAAAGAGTCCTACATTTACATATGTTATTGAATATACTTCAGGTGATGTGACAGTATATCATTTTGATGCGTACAGAATAATAAATCCTGAAGAAATATATGAAATAGGATTTGAAGACTATATAGGTGAAGAAAATGCCGCTGTAATAGTTGAATGGGCAGACAATATAATAGATGAGATGCCTGAACACACAGTATATATTGAGATATCCTATAATGATGAAACAAGTAGAAAAATATCCATGTATAAATTAAAAAACGGAGAAAAAGAATATGTTGACTTTTGCAATAACAACAACAACTAAACTGGCAGGGATTTCCCTCCACAAGGATAATAAAATACTGGGAGAAATTAAAATCGAAGTTTCCAGAACCCATTCTACGACTATACTTGACCAGATAGAGGGCCTGTTTGCATGGACGGGAGAAAAACTGGATAATGTAGGAAATGTTCTGGTTTCAATAGGGCCAGGTTCCTTTACAGGAGTTAGGATAGCAATATCAGTAGTAAAAGGAATGTTTTATGGAAGAAATGTAAACTTTTATCAGGTGAATGAACTGGATGCTCTGGCTTATCAGGCATTTTACAGTTTAGACAGTAATTTTTTATCACAGAATAGTGGAAGTGATGAAAATAGTAAAATAGAAATATATTCCATGATAGATTCAGGGAAGGAAAAAATATATTGTGCAGCTTATGAGGCAGAAGCTTCAGAAGAAAAACTTAGACAGGTTGGAGATTATGAAGTGATTAAGCTTGAAAAATTGCTGGAAAAGCTGGATAATAAAAATAAAAAAATAGTAATTATTGGAGATGCAGGGATCAATTACAAGGAAAAAATTGCAGGAACACTAAAAAATAGAGCATTGTTTCTGGCAGATGACAGAATGAAAATATCAACTGCAACATTTATGCAAATGTTTTTAAATAATATATTGGAAAAAAGTGACATTTTTCAGTTAAAGCCTGACTACTTGGAAAAATCTCAGGCGGAAAGGGATAAAAAATAATGGGTTTAAAAGATAGACTTGCAGCACCTAAAAAAGGATTTTTTGGGAAACTTAAGGAAGTGCTTTTAGGAAAGGCTATTGATGATGATCTGTATGAAGAACTGGAAGAACTGTTAATCCAGTCTGATATAGGAATGAAAATGACTATGCAGCTTGTGGAAGAGCTGGAAAAACAAGTGAGTAAAAAGAAACTGAAAACATCTGAAGCTGTGTATGACCAGCTAAAGGAACTGCTGAAGGAAAAACTTATAAGCAACAATTCCTCAGATGAAAGTTCAGGAGTAAAGATAAAAGACGGTGAACTTAATATAATCCTTGTTGTGGGAGTAAATGGTGTCGGAAAGACAACTTCCATAGGGAAAATAGCTAATCAGCTTAAAAATCAAGGGAAAAAGGTTATAATAGGAGCTGGAGATACATTCAGGGCAGCTGCGATAGAGCAGATTGAGGAATGGGGAAAAAGGACAGGTATTGAAGTTGTAAAACAGGCTCAGGGAAGTGATCCGGCAGCAGTAATATTTGATGCTGTGAGCACTGCTAAAAACAGAAATTTTGATGTTGTAATACTTGATACGGCAGGAAGACTGCACAATAAAAAAGATTTGATGAAGGAACTTGAAAAAATAAATAAAATAATAAGACAGCAGTCAGGTCAGGAAAAAATTGAGACATTGCTTGTTATAGACAGTACAACTGGCCAAAATGGATTAGAGCAGGCAAGGGTATTTAACGAAATTGTGGAACTGACAGGGATAATCCTTACAAAATTTGACGGGACTGCAAAGGGTGGAATCATTTTCCCAATATCTGAAGAATTACAGAAACCAATTAAGTTTATAGGAGTTGGTGAAGGAATAGAAGATCTGAAGGAATTCAATGTAAAGGAATTTGTGGAAGCAATGTTTGATTAGTATAGATAGTTTATGGAATATATGCTTTATGTGGAGGGAAAATTCCCTCAATGAATTTATTTAAAAAAGTAACAAATTGATATTTAGAAACGGAGTGAATTTTAGTGGCAAACTTAACGGAAGAATTGAAAGAAAGAGCAAAAAAATTAGGAAAGACAATTATCCTACCTGAAACAGAAGATGAAAGGGTTCTTAGGGCAGCTGAAAAAGTTTTAGCTGAAGGAATTGCCAAAGTGGCACTTGTAGGAAACGAAAAAAAGATTAAGGAAGATGCAGAAAAACTGGGTGTTTCTCTGGAAGGAGCAATTATATACGATCCTGAAAACTGCGCTACAATAGATGAAATGGCAGAAATTTTGAGACAAAAAAGAGAGAAAAAAGGAATGACATTTGAAACTGCAAAGGCAACATTGCTTTCAGATCCAAGATTTTTTGGGGCAATGCTAGTTTACCAAGGAAGAGTAGACGGAATGGTTGCAGGGTCAAATTCACCTACAGCACATGTTTTAAGATCAGCAATATTGACAATAGGGCCTAAACCTGGGTTGAAAACAGTATCAAGCTCGTTTATAATGGTAACAAAAACTCCTGAATTTGGAGATAATGGAACATTCATATATGCAGATGGAGGAGTTATACCTAATCCTACTGCTATGCAGCTTGCAGACATTGCAATTTCAAGTGCAGAAAAGGCAAGAAAAACAGTTGGAATGAAAGAACCGAAAGTAGCATTCCTGTCATTCTCTACAAAAGGAAGTGCAGATGGAGAATCTGTAACAAAAGTTAGAGAAGCTATAGAAATTTTAAAAGAAAGAAATGTAGATTTTGAATTTGACGGAGAATTCCAGCTTGATGCGGCAATTGTTCCTGAAGTGGCAAAGGCTAAAGCACCAGGTTCAAAGGTGGCAGGGCATGCAAATGTTCTTATATTCCCTGATTTAAATTCAGGAAATATTGGGTACAAGCTAACTCAGAGATTGGCAGGAGCTAAGGCGTTAGGACCGTTAATTCAAGGATTGGCAAGTCCTGTTCACGATCTTTCGAGAGGATGCAGTGTAGAAGATATAGTTGAAGTTGTTGCTATAACAGCTGTAGAATCAGACCAAAAATAAATTAAAATAAAAAACATACAAACCAAGGAGGAAAAATGAAAATACTAGTAATTAACAGCGGAAGTTCATCTTTAAAATTTGAACTTATTGACATGACAAACGAAAAAACACTTGCTAAAGGGATTTGTGAAAGAGTGGGTATAGCTAACCCTATCTTTACATACAAAAATTTAGTAAAGGGAACAAAAATTGATAAACAGGAAGCTCCTATGGAAAATCATTCTATTGCGATAGACCTTGTTCTGAAAACATTACAGGACAAAGAACATGGTGTAATAACAAATGTTGACGAAATTGATGCAATAGGACACAGAGTCGTTCATGGTGGAGAATATTATGATGATTCAGTAGTTGTAGATGATGAAGTTATAAAAAATCTTGAAGATGTATCAGCACTTGCCCCACTTCATAACCCGGCAAACATAATGGGAATAAAAGTTATGAAGGAACTTCTTCCAGACAAGAAAAATGTTGTAGTATTTGATACAGCTTTCCATCAGTCTATGCTTCCTGAAGCATATATGTATGCATTCCCATACGAAGACTATACTGAATTAAAAGTAAGAAAATATGGATTCCACGGAACTTCCCACAAGTATGTAAGTGAACTGGTAAGAGAAGTTTTAGGAAAAGAAGATAGCAAAATAATTGTCTGCCATTTGGGAAATGGAGCAAGTATATCAGCAGTAAAAAATGGAAAAGTTGTAGATACTTCAATGGGGTTGACACCTCTTGCAGGAGTTATGATGGGAACAAGAACAGGAGATGCTGATCCTGCCGCTGCTCTTTATGTAATGGAAAAAAGAGGTCTTTCTTTAAAGGAAATAGACACAAGAATGAATAAAAAATCAGGAATCTTAGGGATTTTTGGAGAAAGTTCAGATTTCAGAGATCTGGAAGCAGCAATGGAAGCTGGAAATGAAAGAGCTAAACTTGCTTATGATATGTTCTGCTACAGAGTTAAAATATATATAGGTGCATATGCTGCCGCAATGGACGGAGTAGATGCCATAGCCTTTACAGGAGGAATAGGAGAAAATGGTAGCGATCCTAGAGAAACTATATGTGAAGGATTAGGATATCTAGGGTTGAAGTTTGATGCTGAAAAGAATAAAGAAAGAATTTCAGGAACAGTTGAATTATCAAAACCTGATTCAAAAGTAAAAGTATATAAAGTTGAAACTAATGAAGAACTTGTAATTGCAAGAGATACTTATAGACTTACAAAGTAGTTTTAATAAGGATTAATGCCTTTAAAAACTAAAAAAATAGATTGTAATAAAAAAACTTTAACATATTACTTGAAAATACTATAAAAATATGATATCATTATTTAAAACGACAAAAATTATTATCGGTAAAATTGATAGATAGAAAGGAGTCCGTAATGAAAAAAAATATACATCCTGAATATAAGTTTGTAGTATTCGAAGATACAAGTAATGGTGAAAAGTTTTTAGGAAAATCAACAAAGTATTCTAAAGAAACAACAACTTTTGAAGGACAGGAATATCCTGTAATAAAAGTTGCTACAAGTTCAACATCACACCCGTTCTATACAGGTAAATCTAAATTCGTTGATGAAACAGGAAGAGTTGATAAATTTAAGAAAAAATATAACTTATAATATTAATAAAAACAGAGTTGCTATTTTTAATAGTAGTAGTCTCTGTTTTTTTTGAGAAAAAAGAATTATAAAATAATATATATAATGTGTATTTATGGGGAAAATAGGGAAAGTAAATTAATGATAAAAATAATATCAGATGAGTAACAAAAAATAATATATAAACTAATAATGAACGGAGTGATTATCAATGGCAGTTTTTGAATTAAAGCATCCGCTAATAGAGCATAAACTTACAAACTTAAGAAGTAAAAATACAGATACTAAGCTTTTCAGGGAAAGTCTTAATGAAATAGCAGGTTTAATGGTATATGAAGCAACAAAACATTTACCATTGAAGGAAATTGAAACAGAAACTCCTATTCAAAAAACTAGAACAAAAGTTCTTGATGAGCCTGTAACACTTGTTCCTATCCTTAGGGCAGGATTGGGAATGATAGATGGAATATTACAGCTTCTACCAAATGCAAAGGTAGGCCATCTTGGAGTATATAGAAATGAAGAAACTCTGGAACCTGTATATTATTACGCAAAAATGCCTGCAAATGTTGCTGAAAGTCAAGTATTTGTAGTTGATCCGATGCTTGCAACTGGTGGTTCAATGATTTACACACTTAATTATTTAAAGGATAAAGGTGTAAAAAATATTACAATGCTATGTATAATAGGAGCACCTGAAGGAATTAAAAAAGTTCTTGAAAAACATCCTGATGTGGATCTGTATATTGCCGCAATTGATGACGGACTTAATGAAAATGCCTATATTTATCCAGGTTTAGGAGATGCAGGAGATAGAATTTTTGGAACAAAATAAAAATTTAAAAAAAAGAAATATTTTGAAAATAAAAGTAGAAAAATATAAAAATTTATAGTATAATATGAACAGTATTTCTAAATTATCTATAAATTATTATAGATAATATTTCTCATTTATTATTCATAAACAGGACGTCCGTTGAGGACGCCCTGTTTATATATAATATCTATTTATTTAATGGAATTTTTATAATTACTTCTGAACCTTTATCAGTAGAAGGAATAAATATTCCATATTCTTTTCCATAATAAAATTTAATTCTTTTAGCAACATTTTTAATACCGACACCGCCTGTCTTACTTTTTTTGAAGTTTTTAGATTTTTTAAATCCTATTCCGTTATCTTTAATTGAAATATTGATTGAGTTATCTTTTTTATACACATTGATTTTAATAATTCCATTTTCTGAAATATTTTTTATCCCATGATAGATGGAATTTTCCACAATAGGCTGAATAATAATTTTAGGAACTTCAACTGAAAGAAGCGTTTCATCTACATTGAAAAAATATGAAAGTTTATCTTCATATCTCTGTTTTTGTATGAATAAATATTCTTGAACATGCTTTATTTCATCTTTTAAAAAAATCATTTCATTTCCATTGCTAAGGGAAATCCTGAAGAAGTTTGCCAGTGCTTTTGTAATGGCAATGACTTTTTTCTTATCTTCAAATTCTGCCATCCAGATAATAGTATCAAGTGTATTGTATAAAAAATGTGGATTAATCTGGCTATGAAGGGCTTTTATTTCGTATTCTCTTAAATATTTGATTTTTTTAATCATTGTATTAAAGTGCTCAATCAGATTATTTATTTCATAGCCTGTATCTTCCTTAAGATGAAATTCACTTAAAGTATTTTCAAATTTTTGCATATGTTTTTCCAGCTTTATTAATGGTCTTAAAAATTTTGTTATTGCCATGAATGTAATAACTGAGGAAAAAATCAGAGAAACTAAAAAAATGGCAAGGACAATATGAGAAAAATTTCTTTTTAAAGTAATCAGATCATTCATATTAGCCAGGCTTTTCAAACTCCAGTTTGTGTTTTCTATATTTATTTTATATAAATATGTATCCTTTGATTTTATATTTTTTTCTGAAAACTTTTCAAGACATTTTTTGTTTATAAAACAGTTAACATCCCTATAATATATAATATTGTCTCTTTCATCAACTATAATGCTGTCACTCTGTTTTCCAAAAGCAAGAGAATTCAGGTATTTTTCCAGTATTTCATATTTTATGTCAAAAACTATAACTCCAAGATTTTCTCCATTTCTATTTTTAATATCCCGACTTATTGATAAAAACCAGAGAGCTGAATTCATAGTTGCAGGATTCTTTCTTATAGGGTTAAATACAGGTATGTCAGAATTATTTATAGCATCAATATACCATGGTTCCTTCATCATATCAGTAGATATGTTCATATTATTTGTTTTATCACTGGACACAATGTTGCCGTTTTTTCCTATAACGGTAATATTTTTAATTCCTTTATTATTATCTAAAATAAAAGAAACCATTTTTTCAACACTTTGTCGGGAATTTTCATTTCCTGTTGTAAGAAAACTTTTAATATCAGTGTCTACTGATAGGAGATTAATTATATTTTTTAGTTTATCTACGTACAATGCAATATAACGGGTTGTAGTAATTACATTTTCATTAGTATATTCTATTTCCTTATTCATTATAATATATTTTGAAGTATAGTAAAAAATACTGCTTAGAAAAAGGACAAACAGAAAATTTCCAATCAGATAATAAAAAATTATTTGCAGCAGCATTGAATTTTTCATTGATTTTTTGAATTTCATAATTTCTCCAATACACTTTTTTTGAATTCTTTAGGTGTCATTCCAAAAGTTTTCTTGAATTTTGAATTAAAGTAGTTAAAATTTTCAATTCCGACAAGTTCTGCAATTTCATAGTTTTTCAAACCAGTTGTCAGAAGAAGAAGTTTTGCCTTTTCCATTCGTATGTTGTTCAGATAGTCCTGAAAAGGAATACCAAACAAATTTTTAAACAGGGAACTTAAATATCCTGAAGATAAGTCCATTTCATCAGCAAGTGAACTTAAGCTGAAGGAGACTTCACTATATTTTTCTTCCATTTTTTTAATTATCATATCTTTATATTTCTTATTTGAAACATCTTTATCAGAATCTTCTGAATGATTAATCTTATCAATAATTTTTCTGGCTTCATTGTATTTTTTATCTTCTTCAAGACTGTAAATCAGCTTTGAAATTATTTCGTTTATATCAGATTTAGAAACAGGTTTTAAGATGTAATCTTCGACACCTATTTTTAAGGCTTTCTGAGCATATTCAAAATAATCATATCCTGATATGATGGCTATTTTTACATCGTGTTTTATTTCTTTCATTTCCTGAGCCAGAGTAAGTCCATCTTTAAAAGGAATATTTATATCAAGTAAGACCAGATTAGGCAGCACATCGGAAAAAGTCTTAAAGGCAGAATTACCATCTTCTGCCTCATATATGTCATTTATTTTATATTTTTCAAAATCAATGAAGGTTTTTATTCCTCTTCTTATTATAGGTTCATCATCAACTATTAGAATGCTGTACATCTATTTAACAGCTCCCTTAATTTGAGCAGCATTCATATGTCCCTGAGATGTACTTATAATATTTAAATTACTGTCAAGAATAATATTTGAAGGATATCCCAGGATTTTTGCCCTTTTTATGACAGTTCCCTTTTCATCTAGAAGAACTGTGATATTTTTGTAGTTAAGCCCTTTATACCATTGAATAAATTTATCAGTTGGTTTCTCCCCTTTAAGACCAGGAGAAACAATAGTTATAACTGTAAAATTTTTGTTTTTGTCTGCACTTAAAGAATTTATTTCATTTAAGCCGGAAAGACATATTGGACACCATGAAGCCCATACTTTAATATATACCTTTTTTCCTTTGTATTTGTCAAGGGAAACAGGTTTATTATTTATATCTTTTAACTGAACTCCCTGAAGATTACCATTTCCAAAGGCAGTTATACTGAAACCTAACATGATTGCAATTATGGCAATTAATTTTTTCATAAAAATACACCCTTTCTTTGTTATATTATTAATTATTTCAATATTTGATGAGACAGTTAAAATTTTCCAAGAATAAGCATAATTCCCATGAAAATAATAAGAAATCCACCAAAGATTTTAAAATATTCTGTATATTTATTCAGTACACGTACTTTTTTCAGTAATTCCTGAGAGAAAAAGGAAAAAAGTACAAATGGAGTTGAAAGTCCTAAAACGTAAATAAACATCATTAATCCTCCATATATTGCAGAACCTTCATTTCCAGCTAAAGTAAGTACCGAAGCAAGTATAGGACCTATACACGGAGTCCATCCCAGGCTGAATGTCAGCCCTAGAAGAAAAGCCTGTAGTGAAGAGTTTTTCCCTATAAGATTAAATTTTAAAGATTTATTTTTTTCCAGAAAATTAAATTTTAGTATGCCTGTCTGATGAAATCCAAGTATTATTACAATAATACCTGCTATAATTTTTATAGTTTTATTGAAAAATATTCCTGTAAGCAGGCTGAAGCTGAAACCTATACTTACAAAAGTAAGTGAAAGCCCTAATATAAAGAGAAATGTATTAAGTATAGTTTTCTTTCCTTTGCTTAGTATTCCCAAATATACAGGAACGATTGGAAGTATGCATGGAGAGAGGAAACTTGCCACTCCTCCAAGAAAAACACTTCCTATTAAAAGGTGCTGATTAGTCATTATTTTTCTCCTCTTCTTTTATTTAACTAAATTTATCAAATATCCATAATTTTCCTTTTCCATATCCTTTAAAGGAATAAATCTTATGGATGCACTGTTTATACAATATCTAAGTCCACCCTTGTCTTTAGGTCCATCGTCGAAAACATGACCAAGGTGAGCTTTTCCACTTCGGCTTAGAACTTCTGTCCTGATCATATTGAAACTTGTATCATTTTCGTAAGTGACAACATCTTTTACAATAGGTTTTGTAAAGCTTGGCCATCCACAACCTGAATCATATTTATCTTTTGAAGAAAATAAAGGTTCTCCTGTTGTAATATCCACATATATTCCTGGTTCATGATTATCCCAGTATTCATTTGTAAATGAATGTTCAGTGTTTTTTTTCTGTGTAACGCTGTACTGTAATGGAGTCAGACGTTTTTTCAGTTCTTCATCACTTGGTTTCGGATAGTCTTTAGGATCTATGATAACTTCATCAGCCATATCAAGATTTATATGGCAGTATCCGTTTGGATTTTTTTTCAGATAGTCCTGATGATAGTCCTCAGCAAGAATGTAATTTTTAAGAGGTTCAACTTCCACCTGAATTTTATCTGTATATTTTTTCTGCTGTTCTGAAATTTCCTGCAGGATAATTTCCCTGTCCTTGGGATTTGTGTAGTAAATTCCTGTACGGTACTGTCTTCCCCTGTCATTTCCCTGCTGGTTTACACTAGTGGGGTCTATTACCTGAAAGTAATATTTGAGCAGCCTGCTAAGTGAAATTTTATTTGAATCGTATTTTACATGGACAGTTTCTGCGTGGTCGGTTGAAGCAACGATATTATAGCTGGTTTTATCAGTTTTACCATTTGCATAGCCGACTGTGGCATCCTTAACTCCAGATATCCTTTCCATATATGCTTCAATTCCCCAGAAACATCCTCCTGCA
>NZ_KI272855.1:24255-25210 GCF_000469505.1 Leptotrichia sp. oral taxon 215 str. W9775
ATGCTTCAATTCCCCAGAAACATCCTCCTGCAAGGTATATTTCCTTAATGTTTTCCTTTGCTCCTGATTGCATTGACATTTCCTTTTCTGTTTTGTTTTCGGATTTTATTTTTTTTACAGTATTTCCATTTTTACTGAGCAATATGACAGAAAATACTGTTAAAGATAAAATCAGAAATAATAATAAACCTTTGTATTTCATAATATCGCCTCCTGAATTTATATTAAAGGATTTTTGTACTTACAAAGATATTATACCCCGAAATAATACAAAAAGAAATAGAATATTATAATATTTTTCTATAATTTTATAAGAAAAGGAAAAAATTTGCAGATAAATTCGAAGTTAGAATTTTGAATAAAAAAAGCTGTCTAAAAAAAATTTGAAAAATGATGTAAAACTATATTTATGAATTATTTATAATTTCACAATTCAAAACAGAAAATGAATTTAGAAAAAGTCAACAACCTGATTTTCAGGTGAATTTTGACTTTTTCTTTATGAATGACTGTTTTGTATAAGTGAAATTTTAGTAAATGAATAAATATAATTTTCATATTTTTAAAATTTTTAGACAGCTTTTTTTATTCAATATTGAAAAGGCTATTTATTTAAAGTATTAGAATTTTTCTCCAAGTTCTTTTTCAAGTAATGGAATCAGATATCCATAATTTTCCTTTTCCATGTCCTTTAAAGGTATAAATCTTAGTGCAGCACTGTTTATACAGTATCTAAGTCCACCCTTGTCAATAGGTCCGTCAGGAAAAACGTGTCCAAGGTGGGCATTACCGCTTCTGCTCAAAACTTCAGTTCTGACTCTGCTAAGGCTTGTATCCTCTGCATAGTTTACAACTTCCTTTTGGATAGGCTTTGTAAAGCTTGGCCATCCACAACCTGAATTATATTTGTTTGTGGAGAGGAATAAAGGTTCTCCTGTTGTAATATCCACATATA